>CANQMC010000007.1 GCA_947624855.1 uncultured Bacilli bacterium
AAGTCATTACTTGCATATGTACATTTGAATGTTGGATTGTTTTTATTTACTAATCTTACATATCCTCCATAATATGTATTTGTTGTTCCTGTTCCTCCTATCTGTGCTGGTTCTGAACTACTACTTGTGTTACTTGATCTGTCTCCACAGAATCCTGCTGTATCACTTAGTTTTGTTGATAAACTTGATAGATTTGTTGTTTCATTATACCAACTATCTATTACTCCTTTTATTATACTTGGTGTACTGTTTTTATGCTCTTCTGCATAACTACTTGCTCCTGGTGTTCCATACATATATCCTACATATGCATTTTTATTATAAGATTCATTAAACGCACTTGTATTTATTTGAGTTCCATCTCCTGTGGTTTCTGGTGAAGTATTTCCTGTCCCAGCATATATCATTCTTATACTACCATCACCATTAATGCGAATGATTCGCCAATATATATCTTGATTTCCTACTTCTCCAAACTTTACCCAATTATCTGTTGGTGCTCCTGCAAAATAATATACTTTTCCGAAATCATCATATTGGCTTGCATCTGCTGATTCATATATTGTTCCTGTTGTTGTATCTGTTACTACACTTCCAAATGAACCAGCTGTTCTCTTCTTAACTGTTGTATGATCTGCTAATATCTTTTCTCTTGCCGTTGGTGGTTTTTCATCAAAGTATAAATAACATTTATCTTCTTTTAATAAATTATTTATTACATGTTCTCCATATAAATTAGTATATAATTGTGCTTCATTATCTTTATTTTGTTTATTACTATCTTTATAACATCCACTTTCAGTAGTATTTATTATATAATCACTTCCTGGCATTCTGTCTGTTTCTTTATATTCACCATTTACTTTTTTATACATTGCCATTATCTTAAAATCATATTTCTTTATATGGACTTCTCCTTCGGCAAATGGTATTATTTCTTGATATGTATAATTTGCTTTACTTCCTTTTAATATTATCACACTTCCTATGGCAACTATTACTACTAATCCTATAAATATTTTTTTAAAATTAAATCCTCTATGTAAAGTCTCAAACTTAATACCTGTATCTTTCATTTTATTTTCTCCAATCTATCTTGTAAAAATCTACTATCAACTATGTTAGATTTTTATCATTTATAGTTAAATTATAAATTATACAAATTTAATTGTCAATATAAAAATAGTATTTTGGACACAAATTACAATTTAAAACTTTTATATGAGACAATATAATTGGTGATATTTATGAAATATGGAAATACTTTAAAATATTTAAGACAAGAATTAGAGCAAACCCAAGAACAATTAGCAAATTATTTAGATATATCAAGATTTACTTATTGTCATTATGAAACTGAATATTTAATAATTCCTACAGTTAATTTAGTTAAACTTAGTAATTATTTTAATGTTTCGATTGATTATATATTTGGTTTTACGAATATAACTCAATATAAAAAAATTAAAAAAGAAATTGATAGAAAAATAGTTGGAGAAAGATTAAAAAATTGGCGGAAAGAAAATAAACTTACTCAAAAAGAAGTTGCTAATGTTTTAAATACAGTTCAACCAGTTATTACAAATTATGAAAATGGTAAGAATTTAATAACCACTTCTTTTTTATATGAATTATGTAAACATTATAAAATTAGTGCTGATTACCTTTTAGGTCGTATTGATAAGAAGATTATGTTTAAATAAATTATTTATATAAATTAAAAGAGAGAATTATTTTTCTCTCCATATTTCATACCAATTTTTTAATTTATCTAGGCCATCTCCTGCTATATCTTTAATTAAATCCCAAGTAAGGCCAAATGTATTTTTTATTTTAGCAAAATTTTGTTTAGCACTATTACATAGATCACTATTATTTTGACATATAGCTGTTGTAATTGTTAAATAAGATTCAACTATTTTACTTTTTACAGTATTATAAGCTTTACCAGTAGTTGTACTTATAGTATCTTTATAACCAGGGAAATATTTATCAATTTTACTATCAAAATATAAAGCCATTTCTAATACTTTTAATTTAGCAGTAGAAGTTAATTCATTAAAAGTATGACCTTTAATAGTTCCTCCATAAAATAAGAAATCTATGACACTTACAAAACCTGATTTAACACTATCTTTAACCGATGAAGCATCAAAATTACTTTTTAAATCATTAAAATAACTTATTACTTCAGTATCAGGATTAGTTGAATTAGTATTAGTATTTTGGTTTGTATTTGTTTTATTTGAATTACTGCTAGTGTTATTTGTTTTTGGTATATCATTATTATTGGTATTAGTTGTACTATGAGAATTAGTTGAATTATTATTAGTAGTATTATTTGAAGGAATAGAACTACTATTATCAAGAGAAGGATCATCTATATTGGTTTCTAATTCATCTTTACTAATTTCTATTATTTCTTCATCTTCAATTTTAGTTATTTCTTTGGGGCTTTTATCTTTATCTAAATATTTAGAATCATAAGTTATTTTTATTTTATCATTTTCTTTATATTCCCCTTTTATATCAGTAATTAAATAATTTGTACCATCAACATCTAACATTATATAATCTTTATCAGTAATTAAAACTGTACCCGTTATACTTGTTAAATTATTTGTTTTATTATCTTTACTTATTAAAACAATAATAATACTTATAGCTAATAATAGTAAAATAATTAAACTAATTATAGTGATAGTTTTAACTTTTTCTCTCATGATAATCACTCCTTAAATATTATATGAGATTTAAAAATCTTGTTTATTATAACACTTTGGATATAAAATTGCAAATTTATTATTTAAAGTATTCTTCATCAATTAAAGGAATTATATCTATAGCAGGTTCTTCATAGGGATGAATTTCATGAATTTTATTTAGAACTTCTTTTACATTTTCAATGTAACAAATAACTTCTAATTTTACTTCATCTACTATTTCTAATTTATTAGATTCACCAATATAAGGATGAGCAAGTTCATTAGGTTTAAAAGTTCCAATACATTTTAAAGCAGTAGAACAACAAGTATAATTACCTTTTAAACCTATTTTAGTTTCAAATAAACTATTTCTTATTGTTTCTAAACTAGCAGCAGGTATCATGACCGCTATTTTAACTTTAGTTATATTTAGATTCATAATTATCCTTGTAATTTTTTGGTTAGCAATTCTTTAGTTAAAACAGGATTAGCTTTACCTTTTGTTTCTTTCATGACAAGACCTACAAAATAATCAAATAAATTAGTTCGACCATTTTGATATTCTTTTATTTGAGTTTCATTATTAGCAAGTATTTTATCAATAATAGTTTCTAATTCATTACTATCACTTATTTGAGTATTTTCAGTTAAATAATCTTTTATTTCTTTTTTAGTTTCAATAACTTTATTAAATATATCTTTTGCTTGTTTAGAACTTATAGTATTACTAGCAATTAAATCAGTTAATTCTTTTAATTTTGAAGGAGTAAAAGAAATTTTATCAATTGAAGTATCATTTTTATTTATATAGCCTAAGATTTGAGTTATAATCCAATTAGCACTTACTTTAGGATCAATTCCTAATTTTAAACATTCTTCAAAATAATCTGAGATTGCTTTTTCTTTTATAATAATTGATGCATCATAATTACTTAAACCATAATTATTTAGATAATTATATTTTCTTTCTAAAGGTAATTTAGGTATTTCATTTTTAAGAATAGATAACCATTTTTCTGTTATTTTAAATTTAGGAATATTTGGTTCAATAAAATATTTATAATCTATAGCGTCTTCTTTACTACGCATTCTAATAGTAGTTCCTGTTTCTTCATCGTATCTTCTAGTTTCTTGAACTACTTCGTTATATCTTCCCTCTTCTTTTAATTTTGTTTGTCTACTAATTTCATATTTAATAGTTTCACTTACTCCACTTATAGAATTTACGTTTTTAACTTCAACTTTAATTCCTAATTCTTTTGAATCTTCATCCATGATAGATACGTTTACATCACATCTAATTTCTCCTTTTTTAGTATCGGCATCAGATATATCACAGTAACGATAAATGTTTCGCATATGTTCAATAAACGCTACAGCTTCATCGGCACTATGGAAACAAGGTTCGGTTACAAGTTCAAGTAAAGGAACTCCACAACGATTATAATCAATGGTAGTTGTATCAAAATAATGATCTAGGCTTGCCGTATCTTCTTCTAAATGAACATCATGAATTAAAACAGGTATTAATTTATCATTTACTTCAATATCAATATGACCATTAATACCTACGGGTTTTGCCATTTGAGTTATTTGATAACCTTTAGGTAAATCAGGATAATAATAATTTTTACGATCAAAAACTAAGTATTCAGGAACTTCACAATTTAAAATTAAACTTACTTTTAAGGCATCCGCTACACATTTTTTATTAACTACAGGTAAAGTACCAGGAAAAGCCATATCTACTGCAGAGATATTAACATTAGGAATTTCACTATAAGCATTTTTGGCTCGAGAAAATACTTTGGAATTACTTTTAAGTTCACAATGCATTTCTAAGCCAATAACAGGAATTTGTTTTTTCATTTAGATACCTCCTTGGCAATTTGACCTTTATAGGGCATAAGGGATTCTAAAGCATAAGCTAAATTTAAAACATTTTCATCAGTATAACAATTACCGGTTATATTAATACCTACAGGTAAATTATTAATAAAACCATCAGGAATAGTTATTGAAGGAAAACCACCAAAGTTAGCAATTTGTAAATGTTCTTCAATAATATTAGCAACTCTATCCATAACATCAATGCTTCCTTTTAAAGGTTTAGCAGGTCCACTTCCAACAGGTAAAATTAAAGCATCATAAGTTTTAAATAATTCTTTCATTTTATCGACGATTAAACGACGAACCCGAGCAGCATTTTTAAAATATTTTTCTTGATTTTCTTTTTGTAATACATAAGAACCAATTATAAATCTTCTTTTAATTAAAGGTGAAAAGCCTTTAGTTCGATGTTCTTTAATCATTTCGGTAACATTATTACTAGTGCCTCTTGGGCCAAAAATAATACCTGTTAAATTAGACATATTACTAGTTGCTTCAGCACAAGAGATAATTGTATATACCGAAGCAATAGCTTCTAAAAGCTTAATATCAATACTTACTTCTTCTATTTCTACACCTGATTTAGAAAATAATTTTAAAGTTTCATGAAAGTTTTTTAAATGTTCTTTTAATGTAGGACTAGGATTTTCATAATTATTAATATCACATATTTCTTTAATATAAAATAGTTTTTTATTTTTAACATTACCTGTTAAAGATTTAGTTAAATTAATATGACTAGAATCCCATGTAGTCATATCTTTAGGATCTTGCCCTTTCATGGCATCCACTACGATAGCAGCATCTAAAACTCTTCTAGTTAAAACCCCAACATGGTCAAGAGAACTAGCAAAAGGAAAAAGGCCATATCTTGATAGCATTCCATAAGTTGGTTTATAACCCACTATGCCACAGTAAGCTGCAGGTTTTCTTACGGAATCACCTGTATCGCTTCCTAAAGCAAAAGGATAAACGCCACTTGCTACAGCACAAGCAGAACCAGCTGATGAACCGGCACACATTTTAGTAGGATCCCAAGGATTTTTAACTATTCCTGTATGACCAGTAGTTCCGGTTCCTCCCATTCCAAATTCATCTAATACTGTTTTATTTACTATAATAGCTCCTTTTTCTAATAATTTTTCTACTACTGTAGCATTAAAAAAGGGAACATAATTTTTTAAAGTATTTGAAGAACCAGTTGTTAAAATATCTTTTGTGGAAAAATTATCTTTAACGCCAAAAGGAATTCCCGATAATAATTCATTAGTAATAGGTTTTGCTTGAGCATTATCTAAAATTGTAACAAAAGCATTATATTTAGCATTTATTTCATGAGATTTAGTTAATGATTCTTTAATTAATTCTTCACTTGTTGTTTCTTTATTTTTTAATAATTCATGTAATTCTTTAATACTTTTATTCATTTAAATCACCTTTGGTATTTCTATTTCTCTTCCTTCAACTTGACCAGCATTACGTAACGCATCATCAATTGAAACGGAATCTTCACATATATCTTCGGCTAAATTAATTTCTAAATCATCTAAAGCATGAGTCATTGGTTCTATTTTATTTATATCTTCAATATTATTGATAATATTAATATTTTTTTCAATTATTTCAAATTCATCTAAAACCATTTTATTTTCTTCTTCAGTTAAACCAATAAGTAATTTATTAGCATAATCATCAACCATTTCTTTGGTAAATTTCATTATTTAACCTCTTTCTTAATATCTATTTTAAGGCCTAATTCTTGAAGTTGATCTAGGCTTACAATATTTGGGGCTTCACTCATTAAATCACTGGCACTTTGAGTTTTAGGGAATGCGATAACATCTTTAATATTATCAGTTCCACTCATGAGCATTGTAAATCTTTCTAAACCAATTGCTAAGCCAGCATGAGGAGGAGCTCCATATTTAAAAGCTTCAATAAAGAAACCAAATTTATTTTTAATATCTTCTTCGGTTAGGCCTAAGGCATCAAATACTTGTTTTTGAGTTTTAGGATTATGAATCCGAACAGATCCTCCTCCTAATTCATAACCATTTAAAACAATATCATAAGCATTACTTAAACAAATTTCAGGTTTTGTTATATCTTCAAGGTTTTTAGGCATTGTAAAAGGATGATGCATAGCTTTATAACGCTTATCAGTTTCACTATATTCAAACATTGGAAAATCAACAACCCATAAGAAATTTAATTTATCTTGAGGAATAAGATTTAAATCATTGCCAAGTTTTAATCTTAAAGCACCTAAAGAATTATATAAAATATTTGGTTTATCTATTATTATTAAAACTAAATCATTATTATTTAATTGTAAAGATTCTTTAAGTTTAGTTAATTTATCAGGTTCTAATGTTTTAGCAATTCCTCCATTAAAATTATTATCAAGATATTTAAACCATATTAAACTTTTAGCCTGATAAGTTTTAATAAAATCTGTTAATTTATCGATATCATTTCGTGAAAAATTATTAGCTTCATTTTTAACAACTAAACATTTAGCAAGACATCCAATTTTTAAAGCTTCATTAATAAAGGTAATAGTAGTATCTTTTAAGATATCAGTTATATCGTTAAGTTCCATGGCAAATCTTGTATCAGGTTTATCAGAGCCATATTTTTCCATAGCTTCTTTCCAGGTTATTCGAGGAAAATCAGAAAGAGTTATTCCTTTAATATCTTTAACTACACTTTTAAGCATATTTTCTACAGTATTTATAATATCTTCTTGTTCAACAAAACTCATTTCTAAATCTATTTGAGTAAATTCAGGTTGACGATCGGCTCTTAAGTCTTCATCCCGAAAACATTTTGCTATTTGAAAATATTTTTCAAAACCTCCAACCATTAAAAGTTGTTTAAATATTTGAGGGCTTTGGGGTAAAGCATAGAAACTTCCTTTAGAAATACGTGATGGAACAATATAATCACGGGCTCCTTCAGGTGTACTTTTACATAAAATAGGAGTTTCAATTTCAATAAAGCCATTTTCGGTTAAGTAATTACGAACCGCTTTAGCAATTTTAGCTCGCATCATAATATTAGCTTGTAGACGTTCTCTTCGTAAATCTAAATAACGATATTTTAAGGTTAAAGCTTCACTGGCTTCTGTTTCTTCATAAATATTAAATGGTAAAACTTCAGCTTCACTTAATATTTCTAAATTACTAGCGATTAATTCAACTTCCCCAGTAGGTATATTTGGATTTATATCACTTCTTTTAACTAATTTACCAGTTACTTTTAAACAATATTCATTTCTTAAAGATTCAGCTTCTTCAAAAGGAGTTTGTAAATATTCTTTATTAAATACAACTTGAATAAGTCCACTTCGATCTCGTAAATCGACAAATATTAATTTACCAATATTCCTTCTTTTATTTACCCATCCATAAATGGTATATTCTTGATCTATATCTTTTAGGCGAAATTCACCATTATTATACTTCTTCATAATTACCTCCTAATAATCACATGATTTTGGGGTTCTAGGATATGGAATAACATCACGAATATTATCTACCCCAGTTAGATATATTAATAAACGTTCAAAGCCCATACCAAAACCAGAATGAACACATCCCCCATATTTACGTAAATTTAAATACCAATCCATTGAATTTGGATCAATTCCTAATTCTTCCATTCTAGTTTTAAGTTTGGTATAATCAGCTTCCCGTTCACTACCTCCCATAAGTTCACCAGCTCCGGGAACTTCAAGGTCAACCGCGGCCACTGTTTTACCATCGGCATTTTGTTTCATATAAAAGGCTTTTATATCTTTAGGCCAATTTTTAATAAATACAGGTCCATCAAAATACTCCGTAATATATTTTTCATGCTCTTTAGCTATATCTTCACCAAATTCTGGTTCAAATTCCCATTTAACAGGAGCTTCTTTTAATAATTTAATAACATCTTCATGATCAATTCTAGTAAATTTACTATTAATTAATTTTTCTAATTTATTTTTTAAACCTTTTTCAACATAATTATCAAAAAAATCTATTTCTAAAGGTGCATTATCTAAGACATATTTAACAACATATTTAAGCATATCTTCCATAAGATCCATATCACCTTCTAAATCACAAAAAGCTACTTCGGGTTCAATCATCCAAAATTCAGATGCATGAACTTTAGTATTAGAATTTTCTGCTCTAAAGGTTGGCCCAAATGTATAAGTCTTTTTATATGCTAAAGCAAAAGTTTCAGCTTCTAATTGACCAGTTACAGTTAAACCAACTTTATTACCAAAGAAATCTTTAGAATAATCAATATTACCATCTTTAGTTTTAGGAATATTTTCAAAATCAAAAGTAGTTAATTTAAACATTTCTCCAGCACCTTCTCCATCATTAGAAGTTATTAAGGGAGTATGAACATATACAAAATTGCGCTCCTGAAAATATTTATGAATAGCATAAGCAGCAATACTTCTTACTCGAAATACTGCTTGAAATAAATTTGTTCTAGGTCGTAAATAAGCTTGTTCTCTTAAAAATTCTCGAGTATGATGTTTAGGTTGAATAGGATAATCTTCAGGACAATTGCCTAATAAAACAATTTTACTTGCTTTCATTTCATAAGCTTGTTTGCCACTAGATTTAACTATAGTACCAACTGCTTTTATAGCGCAGCCCACTAACATTTTTTTAATATCATTAAAATTTGGTATTTCTTCATCATAAACAATTTGTAAATGTTCTTGAGTAGTACCATCACTAAAATCAATAAAACCAAATGTTTTTTGATCACGATGATTTCTTATCCATCCTTCAACTGTTACTTCTTTTTGAGCTAAATTAGTTATATCTTTAAATAAATCTTTTAAATCCATTTTTATCTTTCCTTTCTTTAGAGATTACTTACAATATAATCAATTATTTCGTTTTCATCTATTTTTACTTCTTCTTTTGTTAAATTATCTTTAACCGTTATTAAACCTTTTTTTAAATCTTCACTGTTTAAAATAACTAATAAACGAGCATTCAAGCGATCAGCTATTTTAAATTGAGCTTTTAGTCCTCGATTTAAAGTATCCATTTCCGTTTTTATTTCACACCATCTTAAATCCTGGGCTAATTTTAAGGAAGTTATTCTTTCTTCTTCATTAACAGCCATAATATATACATCTAAATTATCTTTTAATTCTTCTTTATTTTGTTCTTTTAAAAGAATAATTAACCGATCAATACCCGTTGCAAAACCAACACATGGAGTTTTTGGTCCACCTAAATTTTCAACTAAATTATTATAACAACCGCCTCCAGCAAGAGTACTAGCATTTCCAAGTTCTGGAAGGTCGGCAACAATTTCAAATACGGTGTTACTATAGTAATCAAGTCCCCTTACAATACTAGAATCTACTTCATAATCAATATCTAAATTCATTAAATATTCTAAAACTTTTTCAAATCTTTTAGAACTTTCTTCATTTAAATAATCAAGTATTTCAGGTGCATTTTTTAAAATAGTACTTTCTTTATCTACTTTACAATCTAAAATTCTTAAAGGATTGGTTTTAAAACGATTTTTACAATCACTACATAAATCATCAAGATGTGGTTCTAAATATTTAATTAATGCATTACGATAATTTTCTCGAGATTCAGCATCACCTAAAGTATTTATTTTAACTATCATATTTTCAATGCCTATTTCTTCTAAAGCACGATAGGCAAAAGAAATAACTTCAGCATCCATAAGAGGAGAATCAGAACCTAAAACTTCTACGCCAAATTGAGTTAATTCTCGATATCTACCAGCTTGAGGTCTTTCATAGCGATACATAGTTCCCGCATAATAAAGTTTAATTGGTTGATTAACTTCTCCATACATTTTATTTTCGATAAATGAACGAACTACCCCGGCGGTACCTTCTGGTCTTAAAGTAATAGATCGATCACCTCTATCTTTAAAATCATAAGTTTCTTTGGAAACTATATCACTTGTTTCACCTACACTTCGATGAAATAATTCAGTTGCTTCAAATATAGGTGTTCTAATATAATTATAATTATAATAATTTGCTATAGTTTTAAATACATCCATTATATAATTATAATATTTAGCATCATCATTATAAATATCATATGTTCCTTTTGGTTTAGTAATCATTTTTTTCTCCTCCTTAAATAAAAAAACTTAGTAACACGTAAGGACGCAGTTTTGCGCGGTGCCACCTTACTTTACTAAGTACCCTTAACATTTTATCACATTTAATGCGTTTTCTAAATTAGTGAAGCTGTCTTTTGATTTATTAAACAATAGACTAATCGCAGCATATTTTAGTCCTCTCTTGAATGTTAAACCTAAATCTACTCGGTCTTCTTTAGAAAAATATTACTAATTTATTTTATTATAAATATTTTAATTAGTCAAGATAAAATCAACATTAATTATTATTTAAATCTATTCCATCTATACTTGTATCATAAATCCATTTTTTTAAATCACTATTATCGCTGGTTTCATAAAATTTAATTAATTTTTCTAAAAATATAGGCTGATTTTCTTGAGAAATAGAAATAATACCACAACCATTATCGATCATTATTTTATTAGCAAATAACATAGCAACTCTTTTATTACCATCGATAAATATTTGTCTTCTCATAATCCAAAGCATAACTTCTATAGCTATTTCGGTTTTAGTTTTAGTTGGTTCATTAAGAATGCTTGCTAATTCTTTTTTAATTTTACTTTCAAATGGAAATTCTGGTTTCCAAGTTGTTCCTCCAATATTTACAGGAGTAGTTCTTAATTTTCCTAAATCATTTTCTAAAACTAATTTATCACAAGTTAATTTATGGATATATGCTAAAGATGATATATCATAATTTATTTCTTCATTTTCTAATATAAATTCCCAAGCATATTTTAAATTATTAATTACAATAATTTGATCAACTGTTAAGCCATTAACAATACCACCATCATAAATTGCTTGAGTTTCAGGATATGTAACTCCTATCCCTTCTAAATTAGCACTTTTCCATATATAATCTACTATATTTCGTTTAGCTATAAATACATTTTGCTCTCTTGTTAAATTAAATTTATTATCCATAATTCATTCTCCTTTAATTTTAACAATTTAATTGTATTAATTATATTTATTTTTAATTAAATTAGCAAGATAAAATTATCTATTTCTTTTCTCTTTAACACTAGCTATTTCATTTAACTCAAATAAAACATCTGCTTTCTTTTTTTGTTCTAAATTACGATCTATATTTTTATTTTCATAATCACTTTCATATTCTTTACTTATTATATTTATTATAAAGTTTAAATATTTTGGATAATAAAAAGCAAATTCTAATAAACGATTATAACTATCAGTATGACCAATAATTCTTAACGCTATTAACAATTTAATAATATATTTTTCATAATTTTCATCTGGAGTTTCTTTATCGGCTAATTTACCAACTAATATATTAATTAAACTTAAATCTTTAGTTTCAATTAAAGCATCAACTAATTTAGATATAGGAGCTTTATTAGCTTTTAGAGTATAATAATAAATAAAATAAGGTATTTTAGTTGATATAACAAAATCCCCTAATTTTTCTGATGATACTCCCTTAAAATATGTTATTTTACAAATAGATTCAATATTATAACTTTTAATAACTGCATCTTCTAATTGTTCACTGGTAATAGTACCATTTTCTAATAATTTATAAATTATATTTTCAAAATCTTCTTTTTCTAATAATATTAATAATTCATTTTCTTGCATAAAAAAACCTTCTTTCTAAATTTATTATATATGGTAAAATTATTAATGTCAATTCAATTTAGAAAAAGAAAATGACTATTAATTAATAGTCAAATATTTTTAATTATCTATTAGAACGAACTCTTGTAAATGCATCTGAAATTTGTTTTAATGAATTATTCTTTTCATTTAAATTATCTTCATATTCTAGAATTTCTTTATTAGTATCTGTAAATAAATTATATCCATTTGGGCCAATGTTAATTTTAATTATATCACGAGTTGCTTTATAGATTTTAGATACTAAAATATTTTGAAGAATCATAAATTCAACATTACATTTAGAATCATTATCTAAATTATGAACTGGTAATACTTGAAATATATTTTTACCTATGTGTTCTTTTAAATCATCAGAGCCTTGATAACTAATTATATTAGCATATTTGTCTAAAAAGAGTAAAGAATCATGAGATACTTTAACAATCATATGCTCATTAAATTGAATCATATTAGCATTAGAAATATCATTTAAATCATTTTCTGTAAATTTTAAAGTATCACTTTGATTATTTACTTTAGTTATAAATACTTTGGCTAATTGTTTTAAAAGATTAACAATATAAACTCGATCATTTTCATAAGCCCAATACTTATTATAAAAATCTACTACTTCTTCAATACTACTTTTACTTCTAGATGTTTTTTTTAGCATAAAATTTTTTCCTCTTTTCTACCCTATTTTTATAGGTAATGAAAATTATAGCAAAAAAATACTTTAATGTAAATATTTTTTTTATTTAATTCTTTTAATACTATGCTAAATATTTTATTTTAGACCTCTAACATAATTGTAGTAGGTCCAATGTTTGTTATACTAACTTCCATCATAGTGCCAAAGATACCGGTTGCTACTGGTATTTCTTTTCTTAATAATTCATTAAATAAATCATATAATTTAGTAGCAAGAGTGCCATTTAAAGCTTCAATATAAGATGGTCTATTTCCTTTTTTAGTATTAGCATATAAAGTAAATTGACTAATTGATAAAATTGATCCTCCAACATCTAAAATTGATTTATTCATAACTCCAGTTTCATCTTCAAATATCCGAAGTTTTAATACTTTATTAACCATTTTGGTTATTTTTTCTTCATTATCACCTTCAGTAAATCCTACTAGTAAAACTAAACCACTTTCTATTTTACCAACAACTTCATTATTTACAGTTACTTTACTTAAACCACTTCTTTGAACTAATACTCGCATTATTTATTCCTTTCTACTTTAATTACATAACTTAAATTTTCTAAATCAATAATTATTTTATTTATTTCTTCAGTATTTTTTACTTTGAATGAAAATTCATATTCAGAACTTTGAGGATATTCATTAATTTTAATAGATTCTATATTTAAATTTCTTTTAGTAAAAGTTGCGATAACATCACTTAAATAATTTTTATCATTATCTACTAAAACATATAAATCAGTTAAATAAGTTGTTTCATTTTGCATGTTCCAAGCAACTTCGATTAATCGATCGGTTTTAGATGTGATATTAGGACAATTCTTTTTATGAATAGTTATTCCTTGACCTTTAGTAATAAAACCTACTATATCTTCCCCTTTTATAGGTTTACAACATTTAGCAATAGATACCATAATATCTCCAATACCAGCGACGATTATATCATTTTTATAGTTTTTAACTTCTGAATATTTATGAGATACTTTTTCAATTAAAATATCTTCGACTTTATCTTTGGTTTCATTAGTTAAACTAATAATATAAGCAACAGTAAATCTTAAAGTACCAATTGATAAATATATTTCATCTAAACTATTTAATTTTAAATCTTTCATTATTTTTTTAATTTTTTCTTCGCTCATTACTTCATTAAAAGCTAATTTTCTTTTTCTTAATTCTTTTTCTAATATTTCTTTGCCTTTTAAAATTAAATTAGTTCTTTCTTGTTTACTAAAATAAGATTTTATTTTATTTTTAGCTTGACTAGTTTTAACTATATTTAACCAATCTTTATTGGGTAAACCATTACTACTTGTTTTAATTTTAACGATATCATTATTATTAAGTTCATAATTTAGCGGAACAATATTATCATTAACAATAGCTCCGATAGTTTTATCGCCAACATCAGAATGTATTCGATAAGCAAAATCGATAGGAGTGGCTCCTTTGGGAAGTTCTACAACATCTCCTTTAGGAGTAAAAACATAAATCATTTCTGCTAAAATATCATTGGTAGCTTCATTAAATAAAGATATATCATCATTATCAGCATTGGTTTCAATTAAATTTCGAAACATTTCCAGTTTTTGTTCCATTAAATGTTGAACTTTTTTAGTACCATGTTCTTTATAGGACCAATGACTTGCTAAACCTTTTTCGGCAAATTCATCCATTTCAAAAGTTCGAAATTGAACTTCAAATAAATGACCTTCAACTCCAAAAACAGTAGTATGCAAACTTTGATACATATTTGCTTTAGGCATAGCAATATAATCTTTAAATCTTTTAGGAATAGGACGATATTTAGAGTGAAGAAGACCTACTGCCATATAACAATCATTAACTGTTTCTAAAATAACTCTTAAAGCTAAAATATCATATATATCATTCCAATTTTTACCACTGTTTAATTTATTATAAATAGAATGAACACTTTTAACTCGACCTTTAATTTTAAATTTTAAACCTTGTTCGATTAAAAGATTACTTATACTTTCTTGCATTTCATTTAAAGCATTATGAAGTTCTTTTTCAGTTTCATTTAATTTATCTAAAATATCTTGATAGACATCTGGTTTAGTATAATATAAACATAAATCTTCTAATTCACTTTTAATAGAATTAATTCCTAAACGATGGGCGATTGGTATTAAAACAGCTTGAGTTTCATAAGCTTTTTTCTTTCTATTTTCGGGTTTTATAGCATAGTTAGTTCGCATATTATGAAGACGATCGGCAAGTTTAATAAATAAAACTCTAACATCTGTTGCTAAACCTACTAAAACTTTACGTAAGTATATTGCTGAACTTTCACTGTCATCTACTAATTCTAATTTATTTATTTTAGTAACTGAATCAACAATTGTAGCTACTTCTTCACCAAATAAGGCTTTAAGTTCTTCTTTGGTAGTTTCTCCATCATTCATTACTTCATGAAGTAATGAAGAAATAATAGTTACAGAATCAACATTTAAATCACTTACAATATTAGCAACATTTAAAGGATGAGTAATAAAATCTTCGCCATTTAATCTTTTTTTGCCTTCATGTTTTTTTAATGCAAAGTTATAAGCTTTTTTGATTAAAGCTAATTCATCAGTATCTTTAATATTTATTTTTATTTTTTCGTATAGTTCATTAAAAGTAATACTTTTTAGTTCTTGTTTCATTTTTATCCCTCTTGTTTATACTCCCTATGGTATTTATTTAATTCTTTTAAAACAAAATTATTTAATTCTTTATCATTAATATTAAAACAATCATTAACCATTGTTCCTAAATCTAAAAATGAAGAATTAAGCCATTTATATGTTCTTAAATAATTCCAAACATCTTCTTCATGAATATAGGTATACCCTTTATTATTTAATTCTTTAACTTTAGATTTTAAAGCTGGTAAAATACGTTTATATAATTCTTCTAAATTTTTGAATTTAATTTCGTTATTCATGTGACCACCTACTAAATTAAAATTTAATTCATATATTTATTATATACTAAATATTAATATTTTTAAAGAGGTGAACACTTGAAAAAAAATAAATTCTTAACAGCGACCCTTATTTTAATGATTGGGGGTTTAATTACTAAAGTTTTAGGTTTCATTATTAGAATTATTTATACAAGAATGGTAGGTTCAGAAGCTATTAGTTTATATTCTTTAGTAATGCCTACTTATTCGTTACTGCTCACTATAGCTACATTATCTTTGCCTATTGTTATATCGAAATTAATTAGTGAAAATAAATATAAAAGTATTAAAATTTTAGCTAATGCTACATTAATTACTTTAATTATTGATATATTAGTTATTTTAATTGTATATTTTACTAAAGATTTTATTGCTAATGTTTTATTAAATGATAGTAGATGTTCACCTTTACTTATGGCAATGGCTTTAACTTTTCCTTTTGTTTCTTTAGCAAGTATTTTAAAAGGTTATTTTTATGGGAAACAAAAAATGTTACCACATACAATATCTAATATTATTGAACAAATAGTTAGACTTTTACTAATATTTTTAATTATCCCCTCTTTAACTCATAAAAGTATAGTGGATGCTGTAATGGGCTTAATATTAATTAGTATTGCCTCAGAATTATCTTCAACAGTTACTTTTTTATGTTTTTTACCTAAAAAATTCTCAATAAAAAAACAAGATTTAAAACCTGATTTAAATACTTCAAGAGATATTTTAAGTATTTCTCTTCCTACTGTTTCATCAAGATTAATCGGAAACATTGGATTTTTTTTAGAACCAATTATTTTAACTAATATCCTTTTATTTTCAGGATATACAATGCCTTATATTTTAAATGAATATGGAGCTTATAATGCTTATTCTATATCTTTACTTGCGATGCCCTCTTTTTTTATAAGCGCTATATCTTCTTCTTTATTGCCTGAAATAACTAAATTTTTTTATCAACATAATTATCAAATGGTTAAACGAAGATTTAAACAAGCGATGATTTTATCTTTTATTACAGGTTTATTATTTTCAAGTGTTATTTTTATTTTCCGAGAGCCTTTACTTATTAGTTTATATAATACTTCTAATGGAGCTCAATATATAAAAATACTTGCTCCTTTCTTTGTATTATTTTATTTAGAAGGACCTCTTCAAAGTGTTTTACAGGGATTAGGTGAAGCTAAAAATTGTATGTATATTACTTTAATTGCTATAATTGTAAAACTATTAGTAATGAGTTTTTTATCATTAGTTCACATTGGAATGTATGCCTTAGTTATAGCCGAGATAATTAATATATTTATTGTAGTTTATTTATGTTATAATTGTATTAAAAAAAGGCTTGCTAATTTGTAATGCCCGCCATTTCTCTTTTTAATTTTAAACTTTTATTTTCGATATTTACTCTTTGTACAATAAATAACATTAAAATAACATTAACGGTAAATGATCCACCATAACTTAATAAAGGTAAAGGTACTCCAGTTAAAGGAATTAAAGCTAAAATACCAAGTAAATTAATTAAAATATGGAATAATAAATAGAGGAATACTCCATAGGCTAATATTCCTAATCGAATATTTTCGGCTTGACGAGCAATTTTTAAAATACGATATAACATAATTATGTATCCTATTATAATAATTATTCCCGTTACTAAACCTAATTCTTCGACGATAATTGGAAAAATAAAATCAGTATGGCTTTCAGGTAAGTATAAATATTTTTGACTACTGTTACCTAAACCTACTCCAAATAAACCACCATTGTGCATAGCAATAAAACCATTACATACTTGATATCCGGTATCTTCAGTATATCTACTACATGGTTCTCTAAATTCAAATCTTTTTAATTGATTAGAATTGAATAAATTAGCACCACTGTATAAAAGAGCTAAACTAGCTACAACTAAACCAATAGCCCCTACTTTAATTATTTTAACTATATTACTTTGAACATATGGAACACTTAAAAAAATAAAGAAAATAATTCCACAAATAATTAATGCAGTTCCAAAATCAGGTTGCATGGCAATTAAAATGGCAATTCCTAAACATATTGCAATAGGTATTAAGAATATATATATATTATTAGTTTTAATTTTTTCTAATTTAAAATAAGCACAAGCTAAAAATATAATTATTACAGATTTAGCAAATTCACTGGGTTGAAAAGAAAAAAAGCCTAAATCATACCAACTAAGAACATTATTAGTGAGTTTACCATAAACAAATAAACCTATAAGAGCAGCGATAATAGCTAAAACTGCAATAGGTACAAAATATTTATATTTACTAGTTGGAAATCTAATAATGATTAAAAAACCTAAGAAAAAGGCTACAAATAAAAATATAGCTTGACGAATAAAAAAATGGTATTGAGGTACATTATATCTTAAAACTGTTGAAACACTTGAAGCTGAAAAAATCATGATTAATCCAAAAATACTAAAGATAATCATAATTGCTAGTAACCATAAATCCATTTTAGCTAATAATTTTTTCATAGCGGTTCACCTTATTATAATTGTACCATATAAATCCTATCTTTGAAAGAAATTTTAAAAAATATCTAAAATTAATGTCAAAAATGTGACTAAATGAGTAAACTATAATAGATACATAAAGGAGGTATAAATATGTATTATTATGGAAATAATGGCTACTATGGCGGTGGCTATGGCAATTACCAACCTTGTTGTAATTCTGGCTACCAAGGATATACAAGCGGCTATGGCTTAGGGGCAGCGATTTGGATTGTTTTATTTATCTTACTTGTAATTATAATCGGTGCCGGTTGGAGCTTTGGTGGCAACAATAACAATTAGGAAGAATCTCTTCCTTTTTTTTGGGTAAAATATACATATTGAAAATTTTATTAATTTGTGGTAAAATAATGCTGATTTTTGGAGTGTTGACTATGAAATTACCAAATTTAAAAATATTAGATGAAACTGATAAAAAATTAAGATTAGTAAGTAAAGAAGTTTCATTTCCTTTATCAAAAGAAGATAAAAAGACAATAAATGATATGCTTACTTATCTTAAAATGAGTCAAATTGAAGAATATAGTGAGCTTTATGATTTAAGAGCCGGTATGGGACTTGCTTATATTCAAATTGGTATTCCTAAAAGAATATTTGTTATTGTTGAAGAATTAGATAATAATGAATTTAAAAATTATGT
This sequence comes from uncultured Bacilli bacterium, assembly GCA_947624855.1. Classification (GTDB taxonomy): domain Bacteria; phylum Bacillota_I; class Bacilli_A; order RF39; family UBA660; genus Caccenecus. The sequence goes on from CANQMC010000007.1 coordinate 19,255, forward strand.
TATTATTAATCCTAAAATTATAACTCACAGTGAAGAAATTATTTATGTAGGTGAAGGTGAAGGCTGTTTAAGTGTTAATCGAGAAGTTGAAGGAATAGTTCCTAGATATGCTAGAATTACAGTTGAAGCTCAAGATATTAATGGAAATCCTTTTAAAATTCGAGTTCGAGAAGATATAAGTGTTGCTTTTCAACATGAAATTGATCATTTAAATGGTATTCTATTTATTGATAAAATTGATCCGAAAAACCCTTTTAAAAATGCTGATAAATATCGAGAAATATAGAAGATTTAGTCTTCTTTTTTTATTTCTTCATATATATTAGTATGAATATTGGGGTTAAATTACAAAGAGTTAATAATGAAGATTTAATTTGGATAATTTATTTTTTTATCGTTATTGGAGCTTTATTATCAAATAATTATGAACGAAATTATTTAAAAACTGGTGATAGTAGCCAACAAAAAAAATTTCGATTATTAAATATCACTATTTTTAGTGTGGCCTTTTTTATTTATTTTTATTTCGTTTTAACTAATTATGAAGATATTAAAACTCTTCGTCGTAATGCTTCAAAAAAAGAAGTTTTAAATGCTCAAATTGCCCTTATATCTTCCCTATTATTTTTAGTTGCAGGAGCTTTAGCTTTAATTGCCGAATTAAATAGACCAGGTGCTGATGAAGATATTGGTTTTATTTAATTTAAATTAAAAATAATGTCGAATTTAGTCGATCGATTTTTCTTTACAAAATATACTTTTTATTTTATGATAAAGTTGTGTGTTAGGACGTGGCGTCTACTAAATGATCTCTTATTTATTTCATCACTTCTTAGGGGGTTTTGGAATAGAAAGGATGTGATTTAGCGGTGTTCAAAGTAATGAGAACTATCATAAAAGGTCTACAAAGTAGGCAAAAAAAGACGTCAATCCTTATCTTTGTTATGATTAACAAGATAGAGATTAACGTATACCATCAAAAGTAGACGTTATGATCCTAACGCACTACTAATTTGATTATACTATATTTATTTATAAATGTAAATAACAAAATTAATTCTTGCCTCTATATATATTAAACATTAATAAAATAATAGAAATATATTAGAAAAATATATAAAATAAATATAATAATAAACAATAAATGTTTGATTGGATAAGCTATAGAGGCAAGTTATTTATTGTTTTAAAATTTAAGAAACTGTATATGGCGAACTAGTAGTTCCCGAACCTGATATAGTTACATCAGCCTTCAGATTTATTACTGGACGTACACCAAAAGAGTTGGGCACGAGATCGATGTATAAGTCGCCACCGTCTCCCACGCTGAACACGTAACCACTAAAGTCAAAGAAAGACGGAGACATCGTCCAATATTCTGACCCTGTATATAAGTAATAACTTTTATTAAGCCTTTCATTTACTCCTCCAGCAAAGGCTACTTCATCCGCGGTGATTAATCCTATTGGATATGTTAATTTTTGATTTCCCTTTTTTATTTGATCACCTTTTGTTGTGTACAAATCATTACTTGCGTATGTACACTTAAAACTTGGTGCCTTTTTTGTTCTATTTCTATAATATGCTCCATAATAAGTTGTTATTTCTCCATATCCACCAGATTGCGCCGCTGGGCCTGTTTCACTTGTACTACTTGATCTATCCCCACAGAATCCTGCACTTTCATCTATATATGTATTACGTAAATCTTCTAAATTTGTACTTTCATACCATGTATCTATTACTGTTTTTACATTACTATCTGTTATTGTTCCTGAACTCATACTATGGGCATCATCATAACTTGTTGATGCTGTACTTGTATTTCCATGGAACATATACCCTACATATGCATTATCACCAAAACAATAATTATTACTTACCATTTCTCCAACGCATGTATCATATGTACCTGTTGGAGCAAATCCTGTTCCTTCGCTACTTAATTGAGTTCCTATTCCTGTGGTTTGTGGTGCAGTAGTTCCTGTTCCGGCATATATCATTCTTATACTTCCGTCTCCATTAATACGGATGATTCGCCACCATATTGGGTTACTATTACTTTTTATTTGCCCAAACTTTACCCAGTTATCTGTTGGTGCTCCTGCAAAATAATAAACTTCTCCATCATCATCATATTGATTTGCATCGGCTGATTTATATATTTTTCCTGTTGTTGTGTCTGTTATGGTATTACTAAAATCTGTTCTTGTTAATATTGTTTTATGATCTGCTAATATCTTTTCTTTTGCTGTTTCTTTTATATCTAAATATATATAACATCTTGTTCCTTTTTTATTTACTCCTATATATACTTTGGATTTATGTCAAGTTTTTAGACACATTTTTATGGACAATCTTTAATTAAGCAATTGCTAAATTTGCAATATAAT
>CANQMC010000008.1 GCA_947624855.1 uncultured Bacilli bacterium
ACTATTTTTAAGAAAAATCAAACAAACTTAATTGACTAGTTTCTGGAAGATTACCAAAAACCCCTAAACTCCTAAGTTTATCAATAGAGGTTCCATTAACATGACCCCTATTTTGGAAATCTTCAACACTATAAAATGGATTAATATTTCTTTCTTCAATAATTTTAGTTGCAACTGAATCACCTAAGCCATCTAAAGTTCTAAATGGACATATTAAAGTTTTACCATCACTATCTAAAATAAAGTTTTTACCATCACTTTTTTCAATATCAATATTTCCAAATTTAAAACCTCTAGCCGTTGCTTCTAAACAAAGTTTTAAAGTTTCTAAAATACTAGTCTCTTTATTTGTTGCTTCATAACCTTTATTTATAATATCATTCATTTTAGCTCTTATAGCGTCATATCCTTTAATCATTGTTTCTAAATCAAAATCATCAAAACGAGTTGAAAAATATGTTGCATAATAAATTCCTGGATAATGTACTTTAAAATAAGCTATTCGAAAAGCACTCATTACATAAGCAGCTGCATGGGCTTTAGGAAACATATATTTAATTTTTCCACAAGAATCGATAAACCATGATTCAATACCAGCTTTTTCCATTGCTTCTTTATGAATAGCCCAAGTTTCGGGATCTTTAGAAGCTTTACCTTTTCTTACAAATTCCATTATTTTAAATGCTTTAATTGGTTCCATACCTTTATACATCAAATAAACCATTATATCATCCCGACAACCAATAACGTCACTAAAAGGAACTATTTTATTTCTAATTAATTCTTGAGCATTACCAAGCCAAACATCCGTACCATGTGATAATCCTGATATTTTAATTAATTCTGCAAAAGTTTTAGGTTTAGTATCTACAAGCATTCCAATTGTAAAAGGTGTTCCAAATTCTGGTACTCCTAATGTTCCAGTTTCATTCATTATTTCATCTTTAGTTACTCCAAGAGGTTCTGGCGATAAAAATATTCCCATTGTTTCTTTATCATCTAAAGGAACAGTAGTAACATCAATACCTGATAAATCTTGAATCATTCTAAGTTGAGTAGGATCTGTATGACCTAAAATATCTAATTTTAAAACGTCTTCATCAATGGCATGATAATCAAAATGGGTTGTTCTCCAAGCTGCATCTATATCTTCAGCAGGATATTGATATGGTGTAAAATCAAAAACATCCATATAACCAGGTATAACAACAATTCCACCTGGATGTTGCCCAGTTGTTCTTTTAACTCCTGTACACCCTCTAGCTAATCTTTCAATCTCGGCATTATTCATAACTATTCCTTTTTGTTCAGCATATCCTCTAACAAAACCAAAAGCTGTTTTTTCTGCAACAGTACCAATAGTTCCTGCTCGATAAACATTATCAACTCCAAACAATACTTTGGTATATTCATGAGCGGCTGCTTGATTTAAATCTGAGAAATTAAGATCAATATCTGGTACTTTATCAGCATTAAAACCTAAGAAAGTTGCAAAAGGCATATCTTGCCCATCTTTTGTCATATGAGTACCACATTTAGGACAAGCTAAATCAGGTAAATCAAAACCACTTTTATAAGTAGCTCCGAGTGGATTACCATTTTCATCATCAAAAATACTATATTTACAATTACTACAACGATAATGTGGTGGTAAAGAATTTACTTCAGTTATTCCCATCATTGTCGCAACAAAACTAGAACCAACTGATCCTCTAGAACCTACTAAAAAGCCATCATCATTACTCTTTTTAACTAATTTTTGAGCAATCAAATAAATAACATCAAAGCCACCCCCAATAATACCACCTAAAGCTTTTTTAATTTTTTTATCAATATCCAAAAGAGGATCTTCTTTTTTTAAATTATTTAATTCTTCTTTTAAATCCTCTCCATTTTTAATTTTTTCTTCTAATTCCTTTATTTTATCTTGATATTCTTTTTGTAATTTAATAATTAATTCATCTTTAATTATTTTTTTTACTTCATCAAAACCTTTTAAAATAGTTTCATGCAATACTTTAAATGATTTATTAATTAATAAATCTCCCTCTAAATTTTCTTCTCTTATTAATTTAGATTTAATACTTTCTAATACTGCATCACCATATAATTCTTTAGAAATTCTCTCTTCAATATTAAATGGTAAAGGATCACCATACCATAATGCTGCTTTAGAATAAACTAAATCCGTTACAGTTTCTACTGATTTATCAATTCTAGGTGAAAAAGGTACTCCTCCAGTTTGAATAATTACTTCTACTTCTTCAATCATATCAGCAATTTTATTAGTATTTGTAACTACAATTTCATAAGCAAGCTCTTCTCCTAAAAAACTAAATTCATCTAACATTTCTTTAGTTGTTCTAATATGCATATCTGGTTGATTAATACCTTTCCGATTTAAAGGATGAAGTTTTCCATTTGTTTTTTGCACTATTATAATATCTCGGTAAATTTTATCTTTTTTGGTTAAATAATGGGCATCACTTGTAGCCACGACTAACTTACCAGCATCTTTAGCCACTCTAATAATCTTTTTTATATGTTCTTCTAAATCATGAACAGTTTTAAAACCACTTGATTCCATTTCTAATAAATGTTTACAAGCACTAATTGGTTGTACTTCAATATAATCATAAAAATTCATTAAATTAGCTAATTCTTCATCATCTTTTGTTTTAGCTTCTTCAAATATTTCTCCATTAACACAACCACTTCCAATTAATAAACCTTCACGCAATTTCTTAAGTTCCCCTCTTGGTAATTTAGGTTCACTATTACGAAACAAATAAGTTGTATTTGCATAAGAAATAATTTTAAATAAATTTTTTAAACCTACTTTATTTTTAACTAAACAACATAAATGAAAGGGAAAAGAAAATTTAATTAATTCATTTATATCTACTGAATTAAATAATTTAGTAGTAGTTTCTATATTTCGTGAATCTAATTCTTCACACATTTTATGAAAAGCAAAAGCGGTTCCTTGAGCATCATAATCAGCTCTATGATGAGCATCTTCATCCCATTCCACTTTATATCTTCTAGCTAAAGTAGTAAGTTTATGATTAGGCCACTCAGGATGAAGCATACGAGCCATACTCATTGTATCTAAAACCGTATTATTAAATTCTCCTAAATTATATTTTTCACAAGCAGCATTAATAAAACCAATATCAAACTTTGCATTATGAGCAACCATTGGTAAATCGCCAGTCCAATCCAAAAATCTTTTAGTAACAGTTTCTTCATCATCATGACCAGCAAGCATATCATCAGTTATATTAGTTAAATCTGTAATTTTTTTAGGAATAGGTCTTTTAGGATCAATAAATTCATCAAAACGATCAACAATTTCACCACTTTTAATCTTAACTGCTCCAATTTCAATCATTGAATCACTACCAACATAAAAACCTGTTGTTTCTGTATCAAATACTACATATTCTTGATCTAATAATGAATAATCTTTTAAATTATAAATAAAATCAATATCATCTTTTACCACATTTAATTCGGCTCCATATAAAACCTTAAAATGTTCATCTTTTTCTTTCCCTTTATTATAATCACAAACTGCATGAAATAAATCTGGATAAGCTTGTAAAGCATTATGATCGGTAACCGCGATAGCTTTATGTCCAAGATTTATCGCATGATTTATTAATGATTTAGCTTCAATTACTCCATCCATCATACTCATCATCGTATGAGTATGTAATTCAACTCTTTTAACTTCTGCCTCATCCACAATTATTTCATTTTTACTAGATATCGCTTCTAAATTCCAAATTTGTAATACTAATTCATGCGAATAATTATCAAATTCCACATTTCCATGAAAACGATACCATTTATTTTTTTTAGCAGCATCTTTTAAAGCACTTTTAATTAAACCAAATTCTTTTTTACTCTTTTTAAATATTTTAGCAACAATACTATTAGTATTATCACTTATCTTTAAAGTCATAATATTAATATTATCTTTCTCTAATAATTCATCACCAAAAACATAAGCTTCAATAATTACATTTTCCATACTACCATTTATATTTTCAAGTGATATAACTTCTCCATCTTTATGTTCTCCTAAAATTATATCAGGATTTTCACTTTTTTTAATAATTATTTCTTGATTTGGTATTACTTCCATATTTCTTACACTTAAAGCTAAACATTTCGAATAACTATCAAAATCAACATTTCCATTTAATCGATACCAATTATCTTCTTTTAATATATTTTTTAAAGCTAAATATTCTTCTTTATCTTTTTTAAATATTTTAGCCATAATACTTTTATTATTATCATTAATAATTAAAGTAATAATATTTATATTATCTCTCTCTAAATAAGATATTTCTTCAATATAACCTTCAATAGTTACATTTTTACTAACATTAGTTATATCGATAATTGCTATTTTCTCTTTTTGAATAGCTTTTCCTAAAATAATATCACCTGGTATTACTTCTTTAACTATTTCTTTATATTCTATTGGTTTATTATTCTCTTCTAATTCATTTACTATTTCATTTCTTTTTTCTTCATTAACTTTAGTTGTAATTAAATAATCATAAAAACCATATTTTGTTAACATTTTCCTAATATTAATTTCTTCTTTTTTAATAATTTCTTCTTCAACTTCACTTATAACTTCAAATATAATTATATCATCGTCAATATAAGGTTCACTTTCAAGTAAACCAATCAAAGAAGGTTTTTGTTTAACTAAAGTTTTTATAATTTCTTTTAAATAAACTAATATATCTTCATTATTAATATTATTATAACTAATATATATATAACATTTATATTTATCATTAATTTTATATTCTCCATTTATTAATTTATCTCCAACATTAAATGGTAAAACATTATCACAATTAAGATATACTTTAAATGTTTCTTCTTTAGTATTTACTACTACTTTAGATATTGTTAATTTATCTTTTTCCTCTATATCTAAATTAATACTTTTTAAAAATTTTTCTATTTCCATCTTTACTACCTACATTTCTTCATTTTTATTTAAAAAATCAATATTAATTTGATAACTATCAAATCTTTTTGTTACTTTTCCTTGAACTGTTATTATATCCCCAATTTTTATATTACTTAACATATAATAAGCCATTGGAAACACCACAAACTCTAAGCTATCAGTATCATCACTAGCAGTTATAAAAGCCATATTATCACCTTTTTTAGTTTTCGTACTCTTTATCTTTTCAACTAATACCACACATTTAATATGTTTATCAAAATAATTTTTAACATTTTCTAATTTAATAATACTTTTATCTATATATTTACTAGTAGGATGATTTGTTATATAAAAGCCATAACTTTTAGCTTCAAAATTTCTTAATTCTTCTTCAGAATATTCCTCTTTTTCTCCTAAAGCAGGTGGAAGACAAAAAGATTCATCTAATTCCTGAATTAAAGTTGCATAATTTATTGCTATATCTAAATTTTCAATCATTGTTCTTTTATTTAAATTAAAACTATCTAAAACTCCTGCTTCAATTAAAGAAGTTATTGCTTTTTTATTAACACTTTTAGAATAAACCCGCGCGATAAAATCTAAATAATCTTTAAATTCTCCTTTTTCTCTTTCTTTTAATATAGCATCACTTGTACTACTTCCAATTTCTTTAACACTACTAATTGGTAACATTAAACTATTATCAATAATCAAATATTTATCACTACTTTTATTAATATCAGGTTTTAATATTTTTACATCTTTCTTTTTAGCTTCCATAACATATTCTTTAGTTTTAACTTCACTTCCAATACTCATATTAAGTAAATTCTGCATAAAATAAAGAGGAAATTTAACTTTTAAATAAGCCATTTGATAACCAATTAAAGCATAAGAAACAGAATGAGCCTTATTAAAACCATAATTAGCAAACTTTAAAATTAAATCATATATTTTTATGGCTAAATCTTCTTTATAACCTTTTTTAATAGCATTTTCTATAAAATGATTTCTATCTTTTAAAATAATACTTTCTTTTTTCTTTGACATTGCTCTTCTAATATTATCAGCCATAGCATACGTATATCCCCCAATTTTAACTAATATTTGCATAACTTGTTCTTGATAAACAATTATTCCATAAGTTTCTTTTAAAATTGGTTCTAGATCTGGATGTAAATAAGTTATTTTTTCTTTTCCATATTTTCTATTAATAAAAGTATCAATATTATTCATTGGCCCTGGTCTAAATAACGCAACTGAAGCTACTAAATCTGAAAAACTAGTTGGTTTTAATTTTTTCATTAAGTTTTTCATTCCACTACTTTCATATTGAAATATTCCTTCAGTATCACCTGTACTAAATAATTTAAAAATATTACTATCTTGTAAATTAATTTTATTTAAATTAAGTACTTTTCCTGTATTTTCTTTAATTAATTCTAATACATTTGCTATAATAGTTAAATTTCTTAAAGCTAAAAAATCCATTTTAAGTAAGCCAATATCTTCTAAATATTCCATTGTAATACCAGTCATAATCATCTCACCATTATTACTAATAGGTATAATATCATCCAAAGGAACACTACAAATAACTACTCCAGCTGCATGAGTTGAAATATGTCTTTTTAAACCTTCTAATTCTCTAGCAATTTGATAAAGTTTTTTAAGTATTTCATAATTATTTAAATAATCCTTAACTTGTTTTTGTTCCAAATTTTCTTTTAAACTTAATTTAGGATCAATATTACTAGCAAATTTATCAATTAAATCAATAGGAATATTTAAAACTCTTGCTACATCTCTAATTACTTGTTTTGCTCCTAAAGTTCCAAAAGTCATAATTGGAGCAACATTAAATTTTCCATATTTTAACCGAACATAATCAATTACTTGACCTCTTTTAGTATATTCAAAATCAATATCTATATCGGGCATCGTAATTCTCTCAGGATTTAAAAATCTTTCAAACAATAAATTATATTTTAAAGGATCAATATCCGTAATTCCTAAACAATAACTAACCAAAGACCCGGCCGCACTACCTCTTCCCGGCCCCACTAAAATTCCATTTTTTTTAGCATATAAAACATAATCATAAACAATTAAAAAATAATCAACAAAACCCATTTTATTTATAACATCAAGTTCATATTTAAGTCTTTCTTCATATTTAGCATCTATGCTACCCATTAATCTTTTAGTTAAACCTTTATAAGCTAGATTCTTCAATAAAACTTCAGAATCATCTGCATATTTAGGAATATAATTATCTTTAAATTTTAATTCAATATTTATATCTTTACTAAAATTAATTGTACTTTGTTTATCCTCTTCTTTTACATTTAAATTTAAATAATAATTACTATAATCCGTATTTACATCTTGAACTAATATTCCTTTATCTATTGCCTCTAAATAACTTAAATAAATAGTATCTTTTTTATCTAAACATCTTCCATCTCTAACATACACTACATTTTCACTTTGCATCATTGCTTCTATTTTTTCTGTATCATTAGTATATCCTAAATAACTATCTTTAAAATTATCTAATAAACTATAACTATTAAAAGGTAAAACAACTTTAATATTATCTAAATATTCATTTAAATTATCAAAATTTAATTCTTTAAATTCCTTTAAAGTATGTATTTTAAGTAAAGCTAAATAACCATCTTTATTTTTAGCATATAAATATATTTCAAAATTATCAATTTTAACATTTAATCCAATAATAGGTTTTATATTATTATCAAGCATTTTATGATAAAAATCCATTACTCCATATAAATTATCATCAACTATAGCGCAACTGGTAATATTATGTTCTTTTAAAAATATTACTAATTTATCTATTTGAATTGTACTTTTTAAAAGTGAATAATCTGTTGTTATTTTTAATGGTATAAACATAATATCACCCCACTATATAAATTATATCAAAAAAGCAGGATATTAAAAAGAATATTTTAAAAAAATTTTTAGTTTCTAATTTTATTAGGTAATAAATTAAGCATTTTAATTTGATTATTTATAAGTCTACTTAAATGTATTTCTAATTCATTAATTATTTCTTCATTTGGTTCTTCTTTGTTAAGTTCAAATTTTAATTTAGTATAAATTTCAGGATAATCTTTACATATATTATCAATTAATAATTCTATTTCATCTGAATTTAATAAATCTTGTTTTTTAGCTACTCTATCTTTATTTAAACGATCCACTATATCATTAATAAAAGCTGTGTATCTTTCAGTAAATTTATCCACCGAATTAGAAGCATATATAACCCTCTTTTTTATAGATTCACTTTCTTCTTTTATTTCTTTATTTTCTAAACTTGTTTCAATTAAATGAAATAAATAAGTTATTACATGAGCATTATAATTTTTATTTTTTAATTCTTCTTTTAATTTAGTATATAAAGTTGGAGTTTTACAACAAATATTATCAATTAATCTATATACTTCTTTAGAATCTAAAATAGATTCATTATTATTTTTTCGCTTATTATTAAATAAAAAAACTAAATTATTAATAAATTTTGAATATTCTTTTATAAACTCTAAATCATTTACAAACTTTTTAAAGGCTTCAATATTAGGTTTTACCGTAATATTCATAAATGTATCAGGATCTGCAAGAGGTCCAATTGGATTAGAACCCATTCTCGATAATTCAACTTGAATATTTATTCCATATCTAAGGCGAAAATATTCATTAATGTAATTAAAAGGATCAACATCTTCAATAATATCATAAGCATTTTCCGAACGTATTACTCTAGCTCCATTATAATTTTCAATTAATTTTTTACTATAATCAATATCATATAAATTAACAACCCAATCTTCCTCAATAGGTTTTTGATAAATTTTTCCCATAACACTGTGATAATTTAAAAATGCTTCAATACTAACATCTTTAGTATGTTCTAAATTCCATAAAAAGTTTAACATATGTTTATTTTCTGCCTCAAATGTAAAATTATTTAAATCCCTACATGGTGTATTTATAGGACCTGGTACATCTTTTCTTATATTAGAATATACTGTTCCAGAATAACATGGACCATTTTTTTTATATTTTTCAATTAAACTATTAAAAGGAGCATTTTGACTTAAATCAATACCATGACCATTAGCAGTCCAAGCCGCTAAAACTCCCGCTGAATATCCATTCTTTTTTATTATTTCCACAACACTTTCTTTTAGTTCAGGATAATCTTTTAAATAATCATCTAAATTAACGTCATCAAATAATGCTTCATATTCTTTTTTACCACGCAATATATTAATAACAGTTAAATCCTCTTTTTTTAACATTTTATTAGCATTTAAAGTATTAACGGCATCTTGTTTATAAGCTGCCCAATAATCTTTAGCAAGTTTAATTTTTTCATCTTCAGTATTTGCTTTAGCTAAATATAAATCTTGCATTTGAGTTGTTATTAAATAACCTTCAGGATTAACTATTGGAATAAAATCTATTGTATATTCTTTGGGATTAAATCCCCCATTTAAAGCTAATTCTTCCATTAAATGAACTATAAATATTGTAGTTATAATTTCTGCACTATGATATGAACCAGTAACTACAATATGCTTTAATCCTTGTCCCATTCTATAATGTTCAATAGGTAATTTAAAATCTGTATAACCTAAAGGCTCTTTTTTAACCACTTTTATTTTAGAATTAGTATTATTAACTAAATTAGCTAATCTTTCATTTACATCTTTATAATTTAAATATTCAAATTTAGCCATATTAATATCCTTTACTATAAACCATTTGCCTCATCCTATAAAAAAAACTCAGAATTATCTGAATTATGCTCTAGATGAATATTTACCATCTTTAGTTGAAATAATAATTTTTTCTCCAGTATTAATAAATAAAGGCACTTTAACTACTAAACCTGTTTCAATTGTCGCATCTTTTTGAGCATTATTGGTTGTATTACCTTTAACTGCAGGTTCAGTCTCTATAACTTCATATTCTACTTTTTCCGGTAAAGTAATTCCTAATATTTCTCCTTCATAATAATCTACAGTTATATCTAAACCTTCTTTAATAAATTTAACTTGATCTCCTAAAGTTTTTGTAGATATTTCAATTTGTTCATAAGTATCATTATTCATAAATACATAATTATCTCCAGCTGCATATAAATATTGCATTGGCATTCTATCAATATGAGCTTTTGTAATCTTAATATTTGTATTATATGTATCTTCTGTAATTGAACCAGTTCTTAAATTTTTAAGTTTCATTCTAACAAAAGCTGAACCTTTTCCTGGTTTAACATGTTGAAATTCTACGATTTGATATAAATTATTATCCATAATAATAGTCATACCATTTTTTATATCATTAATATTAATATTCATTATTTTCACCTTTCTTTGTAAATATTCCAAATTTTTGTTTTCGCATTCTTGCTTTACTATCAGTATTAGGAACTTGTTTATCTACCTTATATTTAATAATAGCAATCACTGGAGAAGTAAATTTTGTTTTAATTAAAGCATGTCTTCTTTTCATGACAAAACCTCCTAACTACTTCTTTTCTTTTACTGTTTGATGTTTATGACATTTTTTGCAATATTTTTTAACTTCTAAACGATCGGGAGTATTTTTTTTGTTTTTACTTGTACATCTAAGTTCTTCACCACAAACTGTGCATTTTAAAGTCACATAATTACGATTTTCATTTTTAGCCATAATGCACCTCCTTTTTAAAAAGTCTAATGGTATTATACCATTAAATTAAGAACTTGAAAAGAGAAAATCGTTAATATTTCGCGCAATTAAACGATTTACTGGTACATAATAGTTAATTTTACTATTTAAATCACTAGTATTAGGACTAATTACCACGATTGAATACTTTGGTTTATCAAAAGGAGCATACATAATAAAAGTATTACTTAAAACATAGGCATCTAATTTACCATCATAATTACTATCAATATAAGATTCACTAGTTCCTGTCTTCCCAGCTCCATTAATTTTAGGATCAAGATACCAATAACCAGTTCCACTTTTCATAACTTCTCGAAATCCTTTTTGAATTCTTTCCATATATTTATTATTTAAATTAACCTTATTTAAACTAGTTATCTTATTTTCAAGAAGTATTTTATCTTCATTTTTAATACTATGCATTAAATTAAGTTTTAATCTCTCACCATTGTTCGCTATAGTATTAATATATTGTAATAAATTAACAGGTGTATATAAGTCATATTGACCAATAGCTAAATTAAGAAGTAAATCAATAGCCACTGTATTACCTTCCACTCCCTTAGTTTCACCTGGTAAATCAATACCTGTTAAAGTACCTAATCCATATTCTTTAAAAGTATTACGATATTTATTAAAATCATTAATTGTAGCTTCAGCTTTCATATTATATCTATATTTATATCCAGCAATTTTAAGGGCAATCATAAATTGATAATAATTAGAACTTTCAGCTAAAGCATGAATATCATTTAATCTACCTAATCTTTTATATGAACATTTAAGAGGTAAACTATAAAGTTTAACACAAGAATCTGTATAAGTTGTACCAATATTTATCGCCTTATTTTGATATCCCACAGTCATAGAAGCTCCTTTTACTACACTGCCAACCGTATAAGCATTTTTAATAACATTAATCGTAACATCTTGAAAAGAACCATTATCAAGTAATCTAATACCCGCCATAGCTAATATATTTCCTGTTAATGGTTCACTTATTAAAGCATAACTTTCACGATAATACTTTGTATTTATTGCTTTTTTAGCTTCTTTAATTTGTTTTTTTAATATTTTTTCTAATTCCAATTGTTTATCAATATCTATTTCTAAAACTAAATCTGAACCTCTTTTAGCTTCTTTAACTTTTACTAAATTATTATTTACTAATTTATATACTGCTTTTTCGCCTTTTAAATATTCTTCATAATATTCTTCTAACCCACTAGTCCCTACTTTATCTAAATATGTATAACCTTTACTTAATAATTCTTCTTTTTCTTTAGGTAAAGTATTACTTACTGTCCCAAATATACTTTTTAAAGTATCTTTATAATTATAAACTCTCGACCATTCAGTTTCCCCAAAAATACCATCTAACCCTTCTTCTATAATACTAGCATACAATAAATCATCAACATCATGTAATATTACTTTATTAGCATACATATAACCATCATTCATTAAATAATAAAAATAAGAACTATACTTAGTTAATTTATCTAAATTATCAATCATTTCATTTGTTATTCTATCTTTTTTCAAATTTTCTAATTTATCTTTTGTTAATTTTCGTTCATTATAAAGTTTCCACTCTTTATCTGTTATTAAATTATTTACTTCTTCTTCATTTATAATCATATAAAAATCTTTTAATTTATCTTCATCATATATATATTCATAATCAGTTAATAAAACTAATTTTTTAGCTATATTTAATTCTTTTTCTAAAGTAACATTTATATCTTTATGATAAAATATTGAATTAATACCTACATTATCTACTAAAACTCTACCTTTAATATCCAATATTCTACCACGAGGAGCACTTCCACCTTCTACATAAACTTCACTTATTTCTTTATATTTTTGCATATAATAATCATGATTTTTAAAACTTATATTATAAACTCTAAATATAAATAAACTAAAAACTAAAATTATTAAAATTATAATTAAATAAAACTTTTTAGGCATAATCTTCACCATTATTAGTATTCAAAAATAAATTAATTTCATACAATGTATTAGGGTGATTTTATGTATAATTTAATAAGTAGATATATGAAAAACTTAACTAAAGAAGATGTTAAAAACTTTGCTACAACTAAAAATATCAATTTAAGTGAAGAAGAATTAGACTTTACATATCAATTTGTTAAAAAAAATTGGGAACAAGTAATAAATAATCCCAAATTATTAAATTTAGATCGTTATCAAGATCGTTTTTCCAGCGAAAATTTTGGCAAAATAAAAAAACTTTTTAACGAATATAGTACACGTTATCAAGCTTTTCTTAAATAATCTCTTTATAGAGATTTATTTTTTATAATAATCTCTAATATCATTCATTAAATTAGCATTAAATATTCCTTTTTTTAGCATATCAATTTCAAATTTATAAGGCGGATATATCCTAGCTTTATCTAAATCATGTTCTCCAATATATGGGGTTTCTAATATTTTAGGTATACCTTCTAAAGATTCATGATTAATAATTTTATAAATATTTTCAAAACCTATCGTGCCAAATCCAATATTAGCATGTCGATCTTTATGTGAATTCATTTCATTTTTACTATCATTTATATGAATACATTTTAAATAATTATGACCTATAATTTTATTAAAATTAGCTATAAAACTATCAAAATCACTCATATCATAACCAGCATCATTTAAATGACAAGTATCTAAACAAACACCAATTTTATCTTTAAAATTAATATTATCTATTATATATTTTATTTCTTCTAAATTTGTACCAATTTCAGTTCCTTTACCCGCCATTGTTTCTAATAAAATCATCGTTTTAGTATCTTCTTTTAAAACTTGATTTAAAGCAAAAATAATATTATCTAAAGCAATATCTTTAGGAATTCCAACACTAGAACCAGGATGTAATACTAAATATTTAATACCCATTTGTTCACATCTTGTAACTTCTCCTTTTAAAAAAGCTATACTAAAATTATATTTAGCTTCTTCTCCATTATTAGCTAAATTAATAATATATGGAGCATGACAAATAACTTTATTAATATCAATATTATTTTCTTTCATTAATTTTTTAGCTTCTAAAATCAAATTTTCATCAATTGCTTTTCTTAAAGTATTTTGAGGAGCTCCTGTATAAAACATAAAAGTATTAGCTCCATAATTAATAGCTTCTTTAACACTACCTAATAATTGTTCTGGTCCAAAAGACACATGTGACCCAATAATCATAATAACCACCACTTCCAGTTTAACAAAAATAAGAACTTTTAACAAGTTCTTTTTTATTAATTTAAAAAAAAGGACCTAAGTCCTAATTACCACATGTAGTAGAAGCTGTATTACTAGATTCAATTACATCTTCACTAGCTACATCTGGTGATTTTCCATCAACTAAATTAGTTCCATTAGAAAGCCAAATTTTATATGTATATTTACCATTAGCTTCTTCAATTAAGAAACTACCATTGTAAGCTTCATCATTTTTTTCAATTAATCCAGAATTCATTATATCTTCATATGAATAACATTTAGTTCCACTAGAATTCTCATTTACATATAAAGTTTTTGCCGCGGCAATAAATTTATTAGCTTCAGTCGCAAGTACTTGTTTTTTAGCACTAGACATCATCGGAACTACCGCATTAGTCGCAATTAATACCACTACAGCCAAAATTACAATAACACTTAACAATTCTACTAAAGTAAATCCATTTTTATTAATTCTTTTCATATCTTCACCTTCTAAACTAATTATACCAAAAATTAATCTTTAGTCAACTAATAAAACTTATTTTTTTAGTAATAAAACTTATTTTTTTAGTTTTTGCCTAATTTCTTCTTCCTTTAAACCTAAATGTTCTAATTCTTTAAGCTTTTCTTTTACTTCCAAAATAATATTATTAATTTTTGTTTCTCGAGCATTATTAACATTTTCAGTAATAAAAGTACCTTTAGTTGATTTTGAAATAATAATTTCTTTACTTTCTAAAATATCATAAGCTTTTTTAACTGTATTAGGATTTATTCCTAAATCTTTAGCTAATTCTCTAATACTAGGAATTTGAGTATTAGGTTTTAAAATATTTAAAGTTACAAGTCTTTCAACTTCTCTAATTATTTGTTCATAAATAGGAACTCTAGTACCATAATCAATATTAATATTCATTTTTATTCCTCAAAACCATTTTGATATTCTTTTAATAATATTTGATATTCAGGATCATTTAATACTTTACTTTTATAAGTTTCAAATTCTTTTTTAAAAGCTACTGGATCTGATATTATAACCAAAAATTCTTCTAAACCATCATCAAATTCCACTGTTAAATAATCACTAGTTAATTTAGGAGTATTTTTATTATCTAAATAATATTTAAATTCACTTAAATTTTTATTTATAATATAATCAAATAAATTAACATCTATTTCTTCAAATAAATTACTTCGATCAATTAAATAAAAGGACATTTTATCATTAAAATTCTTTAAAGATTTCGTATTAATATAATTAACAACATATTTATATAAAGATTTTGTAGTACTAATAGGTATATCAATTTCTTCATATTTATGATTTTTATAATTATAAATAGCTAAAGCATCACCTGATAAATCTTGATAATTAGAAGCAGCATCTTTAATTAAATTTTTAAGTTCTTTTGTAATAGGTAAAGAATAAGATAAATTTAAACTTATATAATCTATTTTGTCATAATCAAATTCTTTTATTTTTTCTTTTTGATATTCATAATATAATTTATCTTTATAAGCTAAATCTTCACTTTTAAAATTTAAATAACCAAAATAAGATTTATTATTAATCTGAACACTTGTTAAAATAGTATTTTCTCCATAATAATCAAAAGTAGATTTAAACACTCTATTTATATAATCTCTATCTGTTATTTTAAAATCAAGTCCATCATCAACAATACTTATACTTTTAATATCATCAATATTAACTTCTGTTTCTAAATTTAATTTATCAAATAAATAAAAACCAGTATTAAAAATAATAAATGTTGCTATACAAATAAACATTGATTTTAAAAAGCGATATATTTCTTTTCTAGTTATTAAATCATAAACTAAATAATAAATAACAGCAATCGCAACTGCAATAATAATTCCTGATAAATCAAATTCTTCCATAATCATATAAGTTAAGAAACAAACTGGTAAAAATGTTAAACTTTTAATTAAATAATGTTTAATTGGACTTTTAAAACTAGTTTCATTTTCTTCCATTTGTCTTTTTCTAAAGCATATATAACCAATTCCTATATAAATAATACTTAAAACTGTCATTTTAAGAACACTAGCTTTATCAAAGGCTAAAACGCCATCATCTACAACTATTTTAACAAGCATTGAAGGAGCTGTAAAATTTCCTTCCAAATCATGTTCTAATAATATTTGATATTTATTTTCTTTTTCTTTATCTAAACATAATGAATCTTCAGCGCAATTATATGTAGAAGGTTTACAACTTTCATTAGTACACTCGATAAAATTAATTGAATTATTCCCTATTATATAACCACTTAAAGCAAAAAAAGGATAAATAAAAGCAACTATTAACATGATTACAATACTACTAATTAAATTACCTGCTAAAGATATAGCTAAAGCTGCAATAACAAAAACAAAAACATAACTAATAAAGAAAAACAAAGCATAATCAATTATCAAATTTAAAGGTATAACTAAAGGAGTAAAAATATTAAATAAAAACAATATTAAAGAATTAATTAATGTAAATAAACATAGAACTAAAATACCTCCCCAAATATTTGTAAAATAAATTGATTTTCGACTAAGTGGTTTACTCATTACAAAATCAACACTTTTTTGTTTAAAAACAAAGCCAAATAAACTAACTGCTAATACCACTGGAATTATAAAAAGTCCAAAATAACTAATTCCACTTATTAAACCAAAATTCATTAATTCAGTTTTATTAATAACATTTAAAACTAACATTAAGATATTAAGCATTGGTACTATTACTAAGAAAAATGCTAATAAATTTAATGATTTTTTTAAATTTTCTTTAAAATAATTTTTATTAAATAACGCTTTCAAATTCATAACCTAACGCCTCCATTTGATATATAAATATTTCTTCTAAAGTAAGTGGTAAATAATCCAAAATAATTGGTTTTAAATCTTCCAATTTTTTTCTACTATCACTTCCCTTTTCATCAATTATTAATGTTGCTATACTTCCTACTTTTTTATAAGAAAGAATCTTTAAACCTTTAAAAGTATTTTTATTAAAATCTTCTTTTAAAGATATTTGTACTTTAAACATATTAGTTTTTAAAGTATCAATATCACTTTCAAATAAAATATTACCTTTATATAATAATCCTAAATTATCACATATATCTTCTAACTCTCGTAAATTATGGCTAGTCATTATAATCGTGGTTTCTTGTTCACTTAATATATCGGCAAGCAAACCTTTGAAATACTTCCTAACAACTGGATCAAGTCCATCAAAAGTTTCATCAAAAAATAAATATTTAGCTTTAGTTGCAAGTGCACAAATTAAAGCACATTGTCTTTTCATTCCTTTAGAAAATGAACTAATTTTAGCATGTAAATTAAGTTTTAAATTATTAGCTTTTTCTATAACATAATTAATATCAAACTTATTATATAATGCTTCATAATAGTGAGCCATATCCATCAAACTATATCCCGAATAAAAAAATAAATCATCTGGTACAAAAACCATATCTTGTTTTAATAATTCATTATCATATACTTCAATTCCATCAACATAAATTTCTCCATGTTCTGGTTTATAAATGCTATTAATTAATCGTAGTAAAGTTGATTTACCAGCTCCATTAGCCCCTACTAAACCATAAATGGCATTATCTTTAATAGTACAGTTCAAATTATCTAAAACTAAAGTTTTGCCAAATCCTTTAGTTAGATTTTTAATTTCAATCATATCATCCCTCCTTGTACTATATGTACTAGTACAATTAAAATATATCACATATTAAAAATAATTACAACTAAAAAAAGTAAAAAAATAAATAATTTGTTAAATTTGACCTAAAAATACATAATTTATAAAATTAAATTAACCCCATCAAAAAATATTATTTAAAAAAGGAGGAACAAAAATGAAAAACGAAATAATATTATTTGAAAATCAAAATGTTAATTTAGAAGTTAATATGAAAGATGAAACTGTATGGTTATCCCTAGACCAAATGGCAATGCTATTTGATAGAGATAAATCAGTTATATCGAGACATATTAAAAATGTTTTACAAGAAGAATTACAAAAAGACGAGGTTATTGCAAAATTTGCAACAACTGCTAACGATGGTAAAACTTATCAAGTTGATTATTATAATCTTGATATGATTATTAGTGTCGGTTATCGAGTAAAATCTAAAAATGGTATTATATTCCGCAAATGGGCTAATAAAATACTTAAAGATTATTTAATAAAAGGTTATTCAATTAATGAAAAAAGATTGAATTACTTAGAAAAAACAGTCAAATTATTAGATATTGCCAATCGAGGTAATGCAAGATTTACTGGTGATGAAACTAAAGAAATATTAAAAGTTATTAACGAATATTCCAAAGCTTTAGATTTACTTGATGATTATGATCACAAAACACTAAAGAAAATAAAAGGTCAAAAAAGTGAAAAAATAATTACTTATAACGAATGCATGAATATTATAGACAAATTAAAATTTAACAATACAAGTAAATTATTTGCAAAAGAAAGAAATAATAATTTTAAATCTATTATTAATGATATTTATGTTTCATTTGATGGTATAGATGTCTATCCCTCAATTGAAGAAAAAGCTGCTAATTTACTTTATTTAACTGTTAAAAATCATGCTTTTATTGATGGTAATAAAAGAATAGCCGCTACTATATTTATTTATTTTTTACAAACAAATAACATATTATATAAAGATAATATTCAAATAATAGATAATAATACTTTAGCTTCTATAACTCTTTTAATAGCAGAATCAAATCCTAAAGAAAAACAAATATTAATTGACTTAATAATGAATTTTTTAATCTAAAAACATTTATATAAAAACTTCTAAAATTAATTAGAAGTTTATTCATAACTCATTTGAGTTACATCATAACCATAAAACTCTAAGATACTTACTGCTTTTCTTGATTTAGTACCTTTATTACAAACAATAAAATATTTTTTATTTTTATCTAATAAAGTTTTATAATTAAGTAAAAGTTTTTCATAAGGTATGTTTATACTATCAGGATGGTGATATTCTTGATAATCAATTGGAAGTTGTATATCTATTAATGTTCCTAGAGCTTTATGATATTCATTTATATTTAATCTTTTCATAATATATCATATTAATTAAAAAAAATAGAACTTATAATATAAGCCCTATTCATTAAAGAAATCATTATCTTTTAAATTACAAAAAATTGAGAATAAACTTTTATAATTCTACTTTTTCTTTTTTTATAATTACCGGAGATGTAACATCTAACGGAGAAATTAATTCAATACTTTTTATTTTTTCTTCATATAATGCACCTAATAATGATATATTAGTTTCCACAACAAAAGTTTCTAATATTGTTCTTTCTCCTCCAATATTTTTTAAAGAAAATGTTGGATAATTATTAAATAAGTTTTTATATAAAAAATAATCACCCCTTATATAAGTACTCCTCAACATTAGTTCATCATTTCTAATTTTTAATTTAGAACCTTTATCAATATTATTTAAAAACACTGGAAGGTATTTTATACGATTTTTTATATTTGCCCAAGTAACATTAGATTTTGTATGCTTTATACTTTTCATAATATCTTTATAAGTCAATCCATTTTTCATTTTTTCAAATCCCGAAAAACCCTTATACTCATTTTTATTTTTTGTACCTTTAAAAGCATGTTGTAATCCAATTAAATGTGGAAGTGAACTTACTTCTATTTTAAATTTTATTTCTTTACTATTAGTTACTATTTTACAAACATAACCATCATATTTTTCAAAATATAATGCTAAATCTTTCAATGAATATTTAGAAATGTCCATTAAATTATTTATTTTTATCAAGTCATAATACATCTTATTCACTTCCTATATATAAAAAGTCCTTAAAAAGGACTACATAAATCAATTAAGGTCTGGGCTGTATATGACGACAGCCTGCGTCATAATGCTGGATATTAAAGTCCACCAGCGTGGATTACCACCGACCTCAAGTGATAACAGCATTACCTGTCACTAAATTTATACCATTTTTTTCTATAAAATGCAAGCTTTTTTACTTTAATATTTAAAAAACGTTAATATTTAAAAAATATTACATTATCTAAAAAATAGAACTTAACATAAGCCCTATTCATTAAAGAAATCATCAAAGAACTCATCATCTGTAATTACATTTTCATTTACTATTATACTATCAGCATCAACATTTATTTTAGGTTTATTTTCATCTTCCTTTTTAGGAGGCATATCAACTAATACATCCTCTTTTTGAGGTTCTTCTTTTTTAATCACTGATTCATTTGATTCATTATTAGTAAAATCAAAAGCTTTCTTTTCTTCTTGTGGTTTTTCAGTTTTCTTTTCTAATTCTTTTCTTTGTTTTTCTTCTTCTTCATCAAGTTCTTTAAGTCTTCGATCAATATCTTTCATCATCGCATCTATATCTGCATCACTTAAATTAGTCATTGGTTTATCAAACATTGGATTATTACTAAAATTATTAGTAGGATTCATATGATTTCCCATAGGATTAAATCCTGTATTTAAATCACTAAAAGAATTAACATTGTGATTTATAGGACTTGGCATTCCATTTGGTACAAAAGGATTAGTCAAATTATTAAAATTATTAG
>CANQMC010000009.1 GCA_947624855.1 uncultured Bacilli bacterium
TTATCCTTTCTTTTATGATAATTATCTAATATCAACTATGTTAGACTTTTATCATTTATATTTAAATTATAAATTATTCAAGTTTGATTGTCAATATAAACTACGCTATTTTATTCCTTTTATGGTTTTTTTTAAATAAAATGAGAAAATAGAATTGGTGATTGATATGATATATCAAAAAAAATTAGAAGAACTAAGAATTGAAAATAATATTACTCAATATACTATTTCAGAATATTTAGAATTAAATAAAAGAGTATATGGTCAATATGAAAGAGAATATGTTATTATGCCTTTAAAACATTTAAATAAAATTTGTAATTATTTTAATGTATCTTTAGATTATATATTTGGTTTTACTAATCAAAAACAATATTATAATAGTAATAAAGAAATAAATTCAAAAGTTGTGGGACAACGTTTAAAAGAGTTTAGAAAAAATAATAATTTAACTCAGGAAAATTTAGCTTTTCAATTAAAAACTACCTTTTCAGTTATATCAGGATATGAAACAGGTAGAAGATTAATTGCCACACCATTTTTATATACAATTTGTAAAAAATATAAAATAAGTGCGGATTATTTATTAGGTAAGATTGACGATAAAATTATTTTTGATAAATAATATTATTTTAAAGTTTCAGATTTTTTGACAAGATATATTTTAGAATTTTTATAAAAAGCATAAAAAATATCTTTAGCATTTAAGTTATTTTTATTTAATTCAGTTGTTAACCAAGATTCAGTTTTATGAATATATTTTAAAGCTTTTTTTTGAATTGAGCCATCCACTATGAGAGGCATAGGATAAGCACTTTTTAATTTAAAGAAATTATATTTAAAAATTGATAATTTACCATTAGGTTCTAAAAAAGCATATTCAACATCTTCAATATTTCTTACTTCTTTTTGTCTTAAACTTAAAAGTAAATCATCCATGCTATAACGTTGTTTAACCATTTCATGATAATTTATTTTACCATTTACAATTATTAAAGATGGTTTACCTCCAAATATAGTTCTAAATGTTCGAGATTTAATAGAAATAAAAGCTAAAACTAATTCTAATATAACTAATAAAGTTATAGGTAAAATAGTTAAAAAGATTGAATCATTTATATTTTCGATACTTATAGCGACTAATTCGGCGATTAAGATTGAGACTATTAAATCAATAATTCCTAATTGACCTATTTCTCTTTTGCCCATGATACGATAAGCTAAAGTTATAAAAAAATAAAAGAATAAAGTTCTAAAAATAACATTAAATAATTCCATAAAATCACCTATAATTATTATGGTAATAATCATAATTTTTTAAACATTTAATATATATTATTAGGTGATTATTTTGAAAAATATTATTTTTTATTTAAAATATTTAGGTTTATTTATTATTTTTATTATTGCTATAAGTATTATTTTTTCTTTAATTAATTTAACAGGTATAAATAGTTCTTTAATTAATAAATTAGGAGTTATTATAACTGGTATATCATTTTTTATTATTAGTGCTTTAGCTAGTAAAAATCATGATTCTAAAGGTTATTTAATGGGTATTAAATTAAGTCTTATTTTTATTATTTTAATGGTAATTATTAATTTAATTTTATTTAAAAGTAGCTTTAATATAGGAAGATTTATATATTATATTATTTTAATAGCGAGCGCTATTTTAGGTGGATCTTTTGGTAAAAATCTAAAAAAAAAGAATTAAGATATTAATTCAATTTTATTAGTTTCTAAATTTATATTAGATGTTTCTTCATAATATTTTTTAGTTATAGGATTAGTTAATTTTTCTTTTAAATATTTATATTCATATAATTCTTTTAAGGTTACTACTTTTTGACATTTAGCATCATAAAAACATTTTTCAGCTTGATATTTAAATTCTTTTTCGACAACTAAAATAGAATTATTTTGATGATCTTTATTTATTTTATAAATTGTAGCAAAACTAATCATTCCTAAAATTATAAATATAGTTAAAATTATGACTTTTTTATTCATGAGACTCTCCATAATAATTTTTAATAAATTCTTCTTTAAATTCTAATATATTATTATTTTTAATACTATTTCTTATATCTTCCATTAATTTAATTAGAAAACGAATATTATGAATTGATAATAGTCTGGCTCCTAAAGTTTCATTTGCAACAATTAAATGGCGAATATAGGCTTTAGAATAATTTTTGCAGGCATAACAATCACATTCATTGGTTAATTTTGAAAAATCTTCTTTATATTTAGCATTTCTTAAATTGATTTTACCATATTTAGTAAAAGCATGACCATGTCTAGCTAAACGAGTGGGAAGAACACAGTCAAAAATATCTATTCCTCTTATGACACCTTCGATTAAATCTATTGGTTCGCCAACGCCCATTAAATAACGAATTTTGTTTTCTGGTAAATGAGGGATGGAATAATCTATAGCTTGATACATATATTCTTTACTTTCACCATCATTGGCTACTCCCCCAATACTATAACCATCAAAATCTAATTTAACAGTTTCTTTAGCAGAGTATTCTCGTAAATCTTGATAAGGACCACCTTGAACTATTCCAAATAACATTTGATTGGGATTATTATGAACATCTTTTCCTCTTTTAGCCCATCTTAAAGTTCTTTTAATACTTTGTTCCATATATTCATGAGTTGCACTTGCGGGAGGACATTCATCAAAAGACATAGCAATATCACTGTCAAGTTTATTTTGAATGGCAATTGATTTTTCAGGTGTTAATAAAAGTTTATCACCATTTAAATGACTTTTAAATGTTACTCCTTCTTCAGTTATATCTTTGGGGTTTGCTAAAGAAAATACTTGAAATCCCCCGCTGTCAGTTAAAATTGGCCCATCATAATTCATAAATTTATGAAGACCTCCTGCTTTACTTACAATATCTTCTCCTGGGCGTAGCCATAAATGATAAGTATTAGCTAAAATTATCCCAGAACCTATTTCTTTTAATTCTTCTTTAGTTAAAGTTTTAACTGTTGCTTGAGTTCCAACAGGCATAAACATTGGTGTTTCGTATAAAACATCATTATAGATAAAAGATCCTAAACGAGCTTTAGTTAATTTATCAGTTTGTTCTAATTTAAAAATAAATTTCATATTATTCCTACTCTCTATCAGTACATGTTATAGTATCACTTTTAATAAAATCATCAACGGTTATTGTTTTGGTTTGTTTTTTAATAAATTTATCATTTTTTAAAGTATAAGTATAATAAGCTTCAACAATATCTTTACCTTTAGCATTACAAATACTTTCACCATGATAATTAACATCTTCAATTACTCTGGTCGCATATAAAGTAATTGTATTATCTTTATAAGTAATAAAATCAGTATAATCTTTAATTAACATATCATCATCGTCAATTTTGGTTTCTTTTAGTATTATATTTCCTTTTAAATCAATAACATATAAAGTAGTTGTTCTTCCACTTGTTCCATTAGTAAAAGTAAAGGCAATATATTTATTCGCGATGACTTTAAAATTTAAAAATATTTTATAATCTAAACTACCATTTTCTTCTATTTTTAAACCATCTTCATGATAAAATTCTTTATCATTTATTTTGGCACTTATACTATTTGGAAAACCATTTGGGCGAAAGTTTAAAAAATTAAATTCTAATTTTTGCTTTTGACCGGCTACATTTATATTTTTAAGACAATAAGCATCATTTTGTTTAGTACAACCATCTACTACTAAAGCATTACTTACTTTAACTCTAATTCCTTCTACTCGTAAATGAGAATCTTTAAATTTATGAGTACTAGCAAAGACTATTAAAATAATTATCACAAGGATTACCCCAATTAAACTTATAATTTTGGCTTTTTTCAATTTAAATACCTCCTTAATTAGATTATATATAATATTTTTAAAATAACAAGCTATTTTTTTAAATTTTTTCGGGGATGAGCCATTTCATAAACTTTTTTTAATCTTTCGCTCGTAACATGAGTATATATTTGAGTAGTACTTAAAGATTCATGACCCAATAATTCACCAACTGATCTAATATCGGCACCATTATTTAAAAGACCAGTGGCATAAGTATGTCTTAAAGTATGGGGTGTTACTTTACTTTTAACATCACTTGTTTGAGCATATTTTTTGACAATTAATTCTACTGTTCTGGTACTTAAGGGTTTACCACTTTCACTTATAAATAAATACTCACTGGTGGTTTTTAAAATATTATTTCGATTGTTAGTTAAATATCTATTTAATAATTTTTCATCACAAGCTTTATAAAAAACAATTCGTTCTTTATTTCCTTTTCCCATTACTTTTAATGTTTTATTACTTAAATTTAAATCACTTACTTTAATAGAACATAATTCACTTACTCTAAGACCAGTAGCATATAAAAAATCAATTATTAAAGTATTTCTAACTAATAAATCATTATTATAATCGATATCTAAATTAAATTTTTTAGTATCAGATTCATTTAAAAAATTAGGTAATTTTTTAGCAACTTTAGGATTTTTTAAATTTAAAAAAGGATTGTTACTTAAAGCTTTAACTTCTACTAAAAAATTATAAAAACAACGTAAAGCACTTAAATGAAGAGATGTTGTTTTATTATCTTTACCACTTTGAATTAAAGTTGCTTTATAAAAATTAGCCTTTTTTTCATCTATATTTAAAAAATTATATTTATTTTTTATATTAAAATCATTATAAGCATTTAAAATTCTTTGATAAGTAGTTGCCGTTTTAGTTGAATAATTTAATTCACATGTTAAATATTCAATAAAAGAATTTAAATATTTTTCAAAATTACTCATTTAAATAAAAATATAACTTTCTTTGAACTAAATATGGTAAACTACTTATATTTTTTAAAAAACTATCTTGATTATTTGTATTTTTTATTTTATTTAAAGATTCACTGTCAATTTTATTTTTAAGAAAATTATAAATTTTATTTACAAAATTTTTATCTTCATAATTTACTTTTAAATATGACCACATATTATAGACATTTTCTTTAGTTAAAACTGGGGATTTTCTAATAACATTTTTTTCATTATATATTACTATAACTTCCATATTATCTGTAATTTCTAAAAGATTTGCTTCTTTTATTAAATTTATTAATTCTTCTTTACTATACTTAGAAGTAAAAGCATCTAGTTCTTCTAATTTATCTATGTTTTTAGAAGCAATGTTTAAGTCTAATAAATTAATTGGAAAATAATTATTGGGCTTAGTTTCTATAGCTAAATAGTATTTATCTTCCATTTTATGTCACTCCTTGCATTTTAAGTATATCATTATTAACGCTATTTTTAAAGAAAAAATTAATAATTTATTAAAAAATTTGCTTTAATAAATTGTTATTTGGTATATTTTTTAGAGATATTTAAAAAAATTTTTATAAACTACTTAAATCTAGATCTTTATCGTCTAATAATTGATTTATTTCTATATTTTAAGCTTGACTTATTCTAGCTAAAGTTCTAGTCTTGGTCTCCTATTGATTTTTAAACTTTCGATATCTCTTATAAATTGATGGCTAAAACCACTTTCATCTGCTAATTCTTGAGCAGTAAATTTTTTTAAATTTCGATATTTCTTTATATTAATTCTTGCAACATAGTAATAATAATCATTATCTGTTTTTTTCATATTTCCTCCACATAATAAAAAAATAGGATAAATAATAAAATTGCATTAAAAAATCCCTATTTTTAGGGAAAAATTCTAAATGGTGCACGTGGAGGGACTTGAACCCCCATGGAACTAACCGCTAGATCCTAAGTCTAGTGCGTCTACCAATTCCGCCACACGTGCAAGTGGTGGACCTCGTAGGACTCGAACCTACGACCGCCCGGTTATGAGCCGGATGCTCTAACCAACTGAGCTAGAGGTCCGCTTGCCTATTAATCATAACACATTATGTAGCTACTTTCAAGAGAATTTTTAAAAAATTTAGGCAAAATAAGAAAAAATATTAATCTTTTGACTAATATTTTATCGTTCAGCTTTTTTTATTAACTTGGCATGTAATACGACTTTTTCGGTATTATCCCAACAAGTAGATAAAGTTAATATTTTATCTTCAGTTGTTACTTCAGCTTTAAAATCATAAACACTTCTTTTCTTTATTGTATCAATAAATTTTTGATGAGATTCTTCTGTTCCAAAACTTGATGTTAAGTAATATAATTCAGTTTTAATATGATAAACTGAGAAAACTTGCCATAAAGTATTTTCTTCTGGAGTTGATAAATTTACAACATAGTTATCGGTATTTTTATACCAATTATTTTTAACTATATTTTTTAAAGTTCCAAACATGGTGTTATTGGTTCGTCCATGAGCATAAATTATAGTATTATCTTGTAAATCATTTATGTCATTTCGATAATCTAAATAAACCCATCCTCCAGCATTTTTCTTTTTATCAAAAGAATGATTTAAATAAAAGTCATTATCTTTAGCTTGCACTATAGGATAATTTATATTTGTTCCATTTACTTTTATAAACCCTACTGTATCACTGTTTTTCTTTAATAATTCTGTAAAATCTACACTTATTAATGGTAATTTTATATATTTCCAATAATCACTTTCGGTATTTTTAGATGGCGGATTTATATTTTCAGTATCTTCATCATCTTTAATTTCTTTTACATCAGTCATTTCTTCTATTTCTTCTATTTGTTTATCTAAATTACCTGTATCAATATTCCATAAAACAATTTTTATACCATTATAAATGATTAAACCTAAACAAATAACTATTATGCCAATCCAAATTGGCTTTTTTATTTTTGTTTTTCTTTTTTTATTTTTAGTTTTTTCTTTTTCCATATTTACTACTCCTCACTTCTATCTTGCTGCTTGTTTAATTAATTTAGCGTGTAATACAACTTTATAATTATCATCATAACATGTCGATAATGTTAAAATTTTATCTTTAGTTGTTACTTCAGCTTTAAAATCATATTTACTTCTTTTAAGTAATGTATCAATAAATTTTTGATGAGATTCTTCTGTTCCAAAACTTGATGTTAAATAATATAATTCAGTTTTAATTTTATAAACTGAGAAAACTTGCCATAAAGTATTTTCTTCTGGGGTTGATAAATTTACAACATAGTTATTGGTATCTTTATACCAACTATTTTTAATAACATTTCTTAAAGTTCCAAACATGGTGTTATTGGTTCGTCCATGGGCATAAATTATAGTATTATCTTGTAAATCATTTATGTCATTTCGATAATCTAAATAAACCCATCCTCCAGCATTTTTCTTTTTATCAAAGGAATGATTTAAATAATAGTCATTATCTTTAGCTTGCACTATAGGATAATTTATATTTGTTCCATTTACTTTTATAAATCCTACTGTATCACTGTTTTTCTTTAATAATTCTGTAAAATCTACACTTATTAATGGTAACTTTATATATTTCCAATAATCACTTTCAGTATTTTTCTTAGGAGGATTAACTGTTTTAGTTTCTTTAGTATCTTTAACTTCCTCTACTTCTGTTATTTCTTTTATTTCTTCTATTTGTTTATTTATATTATGATTATCTTCATTCCACAATAGGATTTTAAGTCCATAAATAGCCAAGGCAATAAGACATATAACGATTATAATTATCCATATTTGTTTTCTTAATCTTTTCTTTGGTTTAGGACTTTTTTCTTTATTTTCTGTTTTATTTTTTTTCATTATATCTCCTCTTTTTAACATATTAATATTGTACTATATATTATATAAAAATACAATAGGAAGGTCAAAAAAAGTCAGGATATTTTATCCTGACAATTAGTTATTTTTGGTTTAAATTAATTATTTAGATAATACTTTTTTTGAAGCATATCCTAAAGTTCCAATACTTGATAATACAAGTACTAAACTTCCCATTATTCCAGCATCATATGTTTGTGGGTTTTTACTTGCTGTATTGTCTGCTGCTGGTTTTTTATCTGTATTTGTATCAGCTGGTTTTTGAGTATCAGCTGGTTGTTGTTCTGGAGTTACAGTTGGTTCAGTATATTCATAAACAACTTTATCACCATCATATAGAGTTACTACAGAAGGTTCAACTATCATAGTTATAGTTTGTTCATAATAGCCATCACCATCCCAGTCAAATTCATAATCTCTTGTGAAAGTATCACTTATCATATCTTCAGTTAAATTAGTCCAAATATAGTAAGCTCCATCTTCATCTGCAGTAATTGTATCTTCAACTAATTTACCATCTTTTTGATATCTAAATGATACTGGTGTGCTTACATCACTTGGTGCTGTAATTTTTAATCCTGCATACCATCCAGCATTTCTGCCAAGAGCACGATCTTCAGCAACTTTTGTTAATTCTAATTCAGTGTATGTAACAATTACATGGCTTGGATCTTTAGCATTAACTGTTGCTTCTGCTGTATTATGAGCTAAAGCAGCATCTGAAGTCGTAGTTACTGTAGCAGTTTTAGAAGAATCTAATTTTGGATAAACTTCTTTTCCATTATCATCTTGTAAAACTACTTTGCTAGTTGGAATTATAACTGTAACTGTTTGATCAACTGTTCCATCATTATTCCAATCTAAAGCAATTACACCAGATACATCCTTTCCTTCTTTAATCATTTCTGCACTTACTTTATTCCAAAAAGTAACTACATCTGTTCCTGTTTGATCTAGAACATTTCTGAAATAACCAGAATCTTTAGTTCCATCTGTTCTTGTCCAAGTATATTTAGCATTATCATTTAAATCACTTGGTGCTGTAACTTGAACACCGATCCATCCGAAACCTGCTGGTCTACCTGCTGAAGAAGTACCAGCTTGTCCTGCTTCTTGTAGTTGTAATGTAATATCACCAGTATATTTATAAGTAATATTACTTGTACCAGTTCCTGTAGTATCATATGTACTTGTTGTACCATCTGGAACAACTAAAGTAGATGTTCCTAAAGCTACAGTAGCTGCATTAAC
The DNA here is from genome assembly GCA_947624855.1 of uncultured Bacilli bacterium. Lineage (GTDB taxonomy): Bacteria > Bacillota_I > Bacilli_A > RF39 > UBA660 > Caccenecus. The sequence continues at coordinate 9,000 of CANQMC010000009.1, forward strand.
TACACCTGAAAAACCAAAAGCAAAACCTGAAATAACCATTAAACCTAATAACTTTTTGAGATTTTTCATAATCTTCCTCCTTCGTTTATAATAATAGCACATAAAAAAATTTATATCAATATAAAATTTATAAATTTTTAAAAAAAATGTAAACATAGGAAAAAAGTTAGGAAAGATTATGTCCTAACTCAATCCGTTATTAGGTTTTTTGGTTTTTTTATTTTTTTGGTTATTTCTTTTAACTTAATTATTTAGATAATACTTTTTTTGAAGCATATCCTAAAGTTCCAACACTTGATAATACTAGTACTAAACTTCCCATTATTCCAGCATCATATGTTTGTGGATTTTTACTTGCTGTATTGTCTGCTGCTGGTTTTTTATTTGTATTTGTATCTGTTGGTTTAGTAGGTTCACTAGGATTAATTGTTGGTTCTTGTCCTGGTTCAACAATTGAAACTGCAATATTTACATCACTATCTGGCATTACGAATGAACCATCTTTAATAGTTACTTCTTTACCATCTTTATCAGTAACTACATATTTTACAACTAAACCATTATCAGCTGTAACTTTAATGATGTCAGCAATATTAATTGGTTGACCAGCTACTGCTGATGCAGGAATATGTAATTCATCAATTGTTCCATTTTCAATTGTTTGTTCATCAACATTAATACCAGTTAATGTAATATCATGTGGAGTTCCAACATAAGTTACATCTCCAACAGTTTTAGATTGGAAGTTTTCTGCTAAAGCGCTTTTATTATCTATAGCAGATGTTTTACCTATAAATGTTCCTCCATAAATGATTTTTCCTGGATTACCATTACTTCTCCATAAAGCTTCTTGATCTTCAGGACTTACAAATGTACCATTATTTATCTTAGCACTTTTAAATTTACTTGTTGCACTTGTTACATCAAAATATAATGCATTTTTATTTTCACTTGTAAATTTACCATCATTAATTTCTAAGTTGATTTGTCCAGCATAACTAGAGTTTCCAACTACTGCTACAGTAGCACCTGTCCATCCAGCATGACTAGCTACTCCACTATTTAAGCCAGTATCAGCTGAAGTAGTACCAGTTGCAGTGAATGTACCACCATTAATTGTTACATCTCCACCTTTTATAACAATTGCTTCAGTTCCTTTTACTGTTCCAGCATTAATATTCCATTTTGCAAGACCAGATGCATATAAAGCTGTGTTATGTTCTGAAGTATAAGAACCTCCATTAATATTAATTACTGCTGGATTTGTAGCACTTTTAATAATTCCTTGAACTTGAATTACATAACTGGTTGTTTTCCAAGTACCATTTAAGTTAACTGTTACATTATTAGCTTGAGTTCCACTTAATGATCCAGCTTTACTTTCTTCTGGATAAACGATTAATCCAGCATATCCTTCAATTGTTGTATTTGCACCGATGTTTACTGTTGTTTTATCTGCAGTAGAGCTGTCACCAAATACAGCAATTACTGCTTGAGTAGCATGAACTGGTGTAGTAGTCTCAGAGATAATTTTAACATTATCAGTTGTTAAACTACCTTTTGGTTCTACTTTGATTGTATTAACTACATTTGGATTAGTATTTTTAATTGTACCGCCATTAATTTTTAATGAGCCAGTAACATTAATAGAATCTCCTAATGTTAATACAACACCATCTTTAATTTTTAAAGTAATGTTACCTTGAACTGCAATTTGACTGCTAATTGTTTGATCAGCTGTTAATGTACAAGTAGCTGTACCGCTATTTTCCAAACAATCTTTAACATCTGGACCCATAACAGAGCCAGTTGTTTCAGCATTTACTGTTCCGGCAAAGCCAAAAGCTAAACCAGATGCAACCATTAAACCAAATAACTTTTTAAGATTTTTCATCTTCTTTCTTCCTCCTTTTCGAAATCAGTATAACATAACCCCCCCCCATGTCAATATTTAAATTTTATTTTTTATAAATTAAAAAATTATTTTTTTACTTTTTTTGATATAAAAATAGCATAATTCTTAATATTTTAGGCTTTACGTATATTATACATTTTTTTAAATTTTGTAAGAATATATTTAAAATTTTTTATTATTTATAAAATTTAAACACTATAATTTCATGACGAATTTTTTTGTATTTGCAAAGAATTTCGTCATAGAAAATATTTATATTATATAATTTTTTGACTTTTAAATAGGAAAAAAGTTAGGAAGATTTTGATCCTAACTCAATCCGTTATTAGGTTTTTTGGTTTTTCTATTTCGGTTATCTCTTTTAATTTAATTATTTAGATAATACTTTTTTTGAAGCATATCCTAAAGTTCCAATACTTGATAATACTAGTACTAAACTTCCCATTATTCCAGCATCATATGTTTGTGGATTTTTACTTGCTGTATTATCTGCTGCTGGTTTTTTGTTTGTATCTGTATCTGTTGGTTTAGTAGGTTCACTAGGTTGTATTACTGGTTCTTGTCCTGGTTCAACAATTGAAACTGCAATAGTTACATCACTATCTGGCATTGTAAATGTTCCATCTGTTACTGTTATTTCTTTATTATCTTTATCAGTAACAACATATTTTACAACTAAACCTTTATTAGCTGTTACTTTGATTAAGTCAGCAATATTAATTGGTTGACCACTTACAGCTGATGCAGGAATATTAATTGAATCAATAGTTCCATTTTCAATTGTTTGTTCTTCAAGATCAATACCACTTACATTTATAGTGTATGGAGTTCCAACATAAGTTACATCCCCAACAGTTTTAGATTGTAAGTTTGATGCTAAAGCACTTTTATTATCTATAGCAGAAGTTTTACCGATAAATGTTCCTCCATAAACTATTTTATTAGGATTACCGTTATCTCTCCATAAAGCTTCTTGATCTTTTGGACTTACAAATGTACCATTGTTAATTTTAGCACTTTGAAGTTTACTATTTTGATCTACATCAAAATATAATGCATTTTTATTTTCACTTGTGAATGTACCATCATTAATTTCTAAATTAATGTTTCCAACATAGCTATTTTTTTCACCTACTACGGCGATAGATGCTCCTGTCCATCCAGCATTAGTTGTAACACCAGAAGCTAAAGCATTATCAGCTGAAGTAGTACCATTTCCAGTGAATGTACCACTATTGATTGTTACATCTCCACCTCTAATTACCATAGCTTCAGTTCCAACTACTTTAGCATTTGCAACAGTCCATTTTGCAAGACCTGATGCATATAAAGCTGTATTATGTTCTGAAGTATAAGAACCTCCGTTAATGTTAACTGTTACTGGAGTACCTTGTTTAATAACTCCTTGAACTTGAATTACATAACTTGTTGTTTTCCAAGTACCATTTAAGTTAACTGTTACATTATTAGCTTGAGTTCCAGTGATTTGTGAACTTGTACTTTCATCAGGATAAACGATTAGACCAGCATATCCTTCTACTGTAGTATTAGCACCGATGTTTACTGTTGTTTTATCAGTAGTTTCTTTATCACCATATACAGCGATTACTGCTTGAGTAGGTTTTTTAACATCTGTAGTTTCAGAGATAATTTTAACATTATCAGTTGTTAAACTACCTTTTGGTTTAACTATTAAAGTATTTACACTATCTTCGTCAATATCTTTAATAGTACCACCATTAATATTTAAGCTACCAGTAACTACTATGTTTTCTTTTAATGTTAATTCAACACCTTTTTCAAGTTTTAAATTAACATTTCCTTTAACTTCAATTGCATTTTCAATTGTTTGATTAGCTGTTAATGTACAAGTAGCTTTACCAGCAGTTTCTAAACATTCTTTAACGTTATTTCCTTTTACAACTGTTGGTGTTTCTTCAGCATTAACATTTCCGGCAAAACTAAAAGCTAAACCAGATGCAACCATTAAACCAAATAACTTTTTAAGATTTTTCATATTCTTTCCTCCTTTTCGAAATCAGTATAACATACCCCCCCCCATGTCAATATTTAAATTCTATTTTTTTCAAAAAATGTAAACATGTTAAAAAAAAGTAGACTGATTTTTTTAATTTGTCTACTTTTATCATATCATTTCATTATTGAAAACTTTATAAATATAAACTATTTTCTTCTAAAAGAAAATTATATAATCCTATAGTAGTAATACCATTTTCATCTTTTCTTGGTTTAATATTATTTCTTACTATGACTATTTTTTTAAAAGAATCTTTAATATTATTTAATGAATTAGTTTCTTGTTCTAATTTATTAATATCATTAATAGAAAAGGCAGATTGAATATAATATTTATTATTTCCTTTTGATGCTAGAAAATCAACTTCATAATTTTTTAGTATTCTTTTACCTTTTTTATTATAATCATAAACATTAACTATTCCAATATCTACTATATAACCTCTAATTTTTAATTCATTGTATATTATGTTTTCCATAATATGATTTTCTTCTACTTGTCTAAAATTCAACCTTGCATTGCGAAGACCTATGTCTTCAAAATAATATTTATAGGGAGAATTAATATATTTTTTTCCTTTTATATCATATCTTTGAACTTTACTTAGTAGATAAGCATCTTCTAAATATTTCATATATCTATTAATAGTTTTATCACTTATTTTAGTTCCTTTTAGGCTAGAAAATACTTTAGAAAGTTTTAATGGATTAGTTAAAGAGCCTATATCAGAGGATAATATATTTAAAAGTTCATTTAATTCTGTTTTATTTTTAATATTATATCTTTCTAATATATCTGATATGTAAACTTTATCAAAAAGTCCTTTTAAATAATCAACTTTTTTAGTAGGATCTTTGTAAGATAAAACTAATGGCATACCACCATAGTTAAAATATTCATCCCATGCTTCATCAATTGTTCCAGAATATACTGAAAAAAATTCTTTAAATGATAACGGATAAACTCGTATTTCATCTCCGCGACCTCTAAATTCAGTAATAACATCTTTTGAAAGTAATTTTGAATTGCTACCAGTTACATATATATCTACATTTTTGATATGTAACAAACTATTTAAAACTTCTTCAAATCTTTGTAAATATTGAATTTCATCTAAAAATATATAATATAAATTATTATCTTTGATACAATCTTTTATATAATTAAGCATCTCATATGGATCTCGTAATTTTTCATTGGTTAAATCATCTAAAGCTATGGCTATAATATGAGATTTATTAATACCTTTTTCTATTAAATAATTATAAAATAAATTAAATAATAAATAAGATTTTCCACATCTTCTAAGTCCTGTGATTACTTTGATTAAGCCATTATTCTCTCTTGCTTTTAATTGTTCTAAGTAATTATCACGTTTAATTTCCATAAAAATAATCTCACTTTCTATTAAAATTCTATAATTTATTTGTGTTATTGTCAATAATTTTATGACGAATTTTTTTGCATTTGCAAAGAATTTCGTCATAGAAAATATTTATATTATATAAATTTTTTGCTTTAAACAGGAAAAAAGTTAGGAAGATTATGTCCTAACTCAATCCGTTATTAGGTTTTTTGGTTTTTTATTTTTTTGGTTATTTCTTTTAACTTAATTATTTAGATAATACTTTTTTTGAAGCATATCCTAAAGTTCCAACACTTGATAATACTAGTACTAAACTTCCCATTATTCCAGCATCATATGTTTGTGGATTTTTACTTGCTGTATTGTCTGTTGCTGGTTTTTTATCTGTATTTGTATCTGTTGGTTTAACAGTTGCATCTGGTTTAACTGCTGGTTCTTCACCAGGTTTTACAATTGAAATAGTAATTGTAACATCACTATCTGGCATTGTGAATTCATTATCGTTAACTGTAACAGTTTTGCCATCAGCTGTAGTAACTACATACTTAACAACATAACCTTCATTAGCTGTAACTTTTATGATATCAGCAATATTAATTGGTTGACCAGCTACTGCTGATGCAGGAATATGTAATTCATCAATTGTTCCATTTTCAATTGTTTGGTTTTCTAAGTCAATACCATTTAATGTAATATCATGTGGAGTTCCAACATAAGTTACATCTCCAACAGTTTTAGATTGTAATCCTTGACTTAAAGCACTACCATTTGAAATAGCTGTTGTTTGACCTTCAAAAGTTCCTCCATAAACGAAGTTTCCAGGTTGTCCATCGTCTCTTTGTATTACTTCAACATCTTTAGAACTTACATATGTACCATCATTTACTTTTATAGTAGCATTATTTGCTCCTTTAAAATATAAAGCATTGGCACTTTCACTTTTGAAGTAACCTCCATTAATAGTTAATTCTGTATCAGTCATTGTTGGATAACTACCACTACTATGACCAACTACACCAATAGCAAATCCTTTATTAGTAGCATGTCCAGTTGAACTTGTTGCTGGTCCATTAGCAACTACTTGAACATCTTTGTCAATAGTTACTTTACCACTAACTACTTCGATTCCTTCAGCACCTGAGATAGATCCTTTTTTGATATTCCATGTTGCATATCCTGATGCATAAATAGCAGTATTACCAGTTGATTCGAAGAATCCTCCGTTAATATTAACTACTGGAGCATTATTATCTTTTGATACTTTACCATTTACTTGAACAACATAATCTTTAGTGTTCCATTCACCATTTAAATTAAGAACTACACCATTGGCATTAGCTGATGAAGAACTACCATTATAATTATATGGATATACGATTATACCTGCTCTAGCACTTGTAACAGTAGTGTCACTACCAATTGTTACAGTAGTTTTTTTAGTATCGTTATTGCTTCCGTAAACTGCTATTACTGATTTTACATCTTCTGCAGTTGTAGCAGCAGTTGAAGTAATTTTTACTTTTCCTGTAGTATTAAGGGTAGCTCCTCCATTAACTCTAATTACACGAGCGTTATTAGTACTAATCCCTTTTAATTCACCATCATTACCTTTGATTGTTAATGTTGCACCATCTGTAACTTTGATAGCTCCTCCAATTTCAAAAGTATAACTTCCTAAGTTTAAAGTAACATTTTTTGAAATTGTGATTTGATTTGCGTAAGCTTTGTCACCAGTTAAATCGCCTTTTAATGTACATGTTGATGAATCATCAGTTGAATTATTTAAACAACTAACAATATCATTAGTAACTGCTGACATTGTTGATTGAGCATTAACAGCACCAGTAAATGCAAATGTACATCCAGCTATTCCAAATAAACCAAATAACTTTTTAAGATTTTTCATCTTCTTTCCTCCTTTTCGAAATCAGTATAACATACCCCCCCCCATGTCAATATTTAAATTCTATTTTTTTCAAAAATTTAAATGTTGAAAATATGTTATACCAATAAAAAAGTATGCATTTTTTATTAAAACATACTTATTATTGCATTTTACAAAGTTTTACATTTAAATATTTTTTAATTTTTCTAATACTTCTTTAAATGTTTTAGCTTTAATTATGGTTATATTATAATTACGATCTTTAGCTATTTTTGCTGCTTCTTTATAGTTTTCTTCAGGGCAAATAAAGATATCGGCTTTATTTTTTACAGCTCCGATTAACTTATACTTGACACCCCCGATAATACCTACATTACCATCAATATCGATTGTACCAGTTCCTACTATTTTTTTACCATGAGTAATATCTTCTTTTGTTAATTGATTATAGATAGTTAAACTCATCATTAAACCACCACTGCTACCAGCTTCACTGGCTTTAGAGGTTATTTTAACTTTAGGATTTACTTCATAATCGTAAGTATTTAAGATACTTATACCTATTTTTAGGCCATCAGATGTTTTATAAGTATAGGCATAAGCTTCTTTTTCTTTATTATCTCTTTTTATTTTTAAATTTACTTTAGTATTTTCTTTTAAAGTACTTACTATATTCTTTAAATCATTCAATGATTTTATTGACATATCATTTACACTTATTATATTATCACCAATTTTAAGATTAGTATTAGCTTCTTCAGAAATATAACTTACTAAATTATTAATATTGGTTATATTTAACTCTTTTTGAGCATTTTTATATGCATTTATAGTGGCAGTATCAATACTTTCTTGCAAATAAAGTTTCTCTCTTTCTAGTAATTCTTTCATGCTTTCGCCCTCTAAAGTTTCTTCCTCTTTAGTTACAATATCCCAATCAGGAATAATTTTAGAAATCAAAAGAAAAGGGATGCTACCTTTAACCATAGAAACATAAGCCATATTAAAAGAGCCCTTTACATTTTCTTTACCCTCAACTTCAATTCGATCATTTAAATTAACTGCTCCACCTGGAGTATATATTGCAAAAGGTAATTCGATAGTAAATAATAAAAAGACAATTAATAAAACTATTAAATACTTATAATTATTTTTAATAAATGTTTTTATTTTTTCATATATTTTGGTAAACATATTTTATCACCTAATAGAATTATATCACGTTGGAGTGGTTTTATGAAAGAAAAAATTACAAATTTTACAATTTGTTTTATAATTAGTTTAATTGTTTTTTTTATTTTTAAAAATAATATAGAAGTAGCAAATATAATTATAAAGGCTGTTAATCTTTTTTTTAAAAAAGTATTTGTATCTTTATTTCCAATGTTTATTATTAATGATCTATTAATTGGTTTAAATTTCCCCTATTACTTTTATTTATTATTTAATAAATTATTTAAAAAAATATTTAAAACTAGTGGAATATGTGCTTATGTTTTTATTATGAGTTTAATAAGTGGTACACCTAGTAATGCTTATATTTTAAAAAATTTAGTAAATGAAAATAAATTAACTAATGAAGAAGCTAATCATTACTTGTATTTTACTTACTTTTCTAATCCTTTATTTTTAACTATGATGCTTAGTTTAATATTTCCTAAAGGTATTGTTTTTAAATTAATTATTGTGCATTATATAAGTAATTTAATATTAGGTTTTTTAATACGAAATAAAGCTCCTTTAATTAGTGATAATAATTTAACTTTTAAAAATAATAATTTAAGTAAAATACTTATAGAAAGTATTAATAAAGCTATTTCAACTCTTTTACTTATTTTAGGAACAATAGTCTTTTATATGCTTTTATCTTTTATAATTAGTAGTTTTATTCATAATAATTTATTTAATACTTTAATTTCAGGTTTTTTAGAAATAACAAATGGTCTTAATTTACTTGCTAATTTAAGTATTAATTTAAAATTAAAAGAAATAATGGCAATTAGTATTATTTCTTTTGGAGGATTAAGTATAAATACTCAGATAAAAGCTATTTTGGAAGATACAAATTTAAAATATTCTAGTTTTTTAAAAGGTAGAATTATGGGAACTATTATAAGTGCTTTTTTAACATGTATAATTTAGTTGGTAATTAGTATTTTCTTTTTTTAAACCAAGATATGTTAAACTTATATCATCGCCTTTAAAATCTTTTTTATTTTTAATTATTACAGGTATATCTAAGGTTATTAAATAATAATTATTATCTAAATCTTGATAATTGTATTTAAAACAAGTAGAATATGTAGCATTTTTTGTTTCTAATACATATTTTTCATTGTCATAAATTAAGCTATTAGTATTAATAGTTAATTCTTTTGTGCTATTATCTTCAAATATAAATAGTATTTTATTATCATTTATGGTTAAGCCATTTAATTTTAATTTAAAAAAATCACTTTCTATATTTTTAATTATTTCTGTTCTTTTAATTTCATCATCACTAGCATAATTTTCATTATTATTTACTTTGTTTAAGGATATTATTACTTCAATTAAAAGTAATACAATAATAGATGTTAAAGTAATGCTTATTAATAATTCTAATATTGTTACACCTTTTTTACTCATGATTATCACCAAATCCTATACTAGCATAACTAAATGTATTATTATTTTTATATTCAACAATTAAACGATATAAATAATTATCTTTATTGGTAACACTGTTTAAATATTCATTAAAATTAGCTTTATACTTGCTTTTATCATAATTTTTTAAATCATATTTACTTATATAAATGTTACTTATGTGATAATTTTTGATTAGAGTTTCACAGTCACTTTTTTCAAAATTAGCACAAGAAATATTAATGATATTTTCATTTTTTAATAAATCATTTAAATTGTCCATTGCTAAATATTCTTTTAAAAAGTAAGTTTTATATATATCACTAGCATTATCAAAAATTATATTTTTTTCACTGTTATTAAACATGTTTGTAAATGTTCCATACAAAAGAAGTAAAGATACACTTACAAACGTTATAACAATTATTGTTTCTAAAAGTGCAAACCCTTTTTTCATACTTCACCTACTTTATATTAATTATATAGTAGCATTTTTAATTTGGCAAGTTTTTTTAATGAAAATAAAGACAATACTTGAAATTTATTAGGTAGAATATTTTTTAATTTGTTGATCTCTTTAATAGATAGTCCAGTAGCTTTTGATATAGTGTTTACATCAGTATTTAGATTTAATAAATTTTTAGCTATTTCAACTTTTTCATCTCTTTTACCTTGAAGCATCCCTTTTTCTTCTCCTTTGTCATATGATTCTCTTTTTAAGTTAAATAAGTATCTTTCTACTCCATTTTTGGTTGATTCTTCTACTAATTCTCTGGCATATTCTATTGCTGCTTCCATGTTCTCATCTCCCTTCGCTATTAATTTCATTTCTTCTAAATTTTCACTATTGATAGTGCTAATATAAAAATGTAGGAAAAGACGAATATAAAAATGTCGAAAAACCAACAAAATTATATTAGTGTTAAAGTCAATATAAAAATGTAATATTTGGTCCATATAATTATGTAGGAAATCCTACATTTTTATTTGGACTTTTTCTTACATTTTTATAGTACCATTAACA
>CANQMC010000010.1 GCA_947624855.1 uncultured Bacilli bacterium
TACCCCCCCCCCCAAGCCTTTTGTCAAGTATTTAGAAGATATTTTTTTAGAGATTTAATTTTTAGATTTTTAAAAAAGGCGCCGAATATTACAATTACTGTGAATAACAGTAACGTTGTAATAATCAACGACCAACGTAAGTAGGCGTTAGCTCCTAACACACTACTAATTTGATTATACTATAGTTCTTTATAAAAGTAAACTATTTAAAAATATTATTTCTTTAATAAATTTTTAATTATTTTATTTTTGTTATTTTTTCTTCATTATATTCTTCTTTAGGACATCTATCTATATTAGGTCCAAAATTATTTAAAATTCCATATTTTAAATAATCAATTTTCTTATCAGTTTCATTATAAGTTTGATAATATTTTTTCATTTAACTTCACCATTATTATTATGGTAAAATATTTATTTATTATTCATTAGATAAAGTTACTTCTAAAGTACTATTAATATTTATTTTTGTATTTGGTGATACATTTGTACTTAAAACTGTTCCATAGCCTTTAAATGTATATTTTAAACCAATTAAATTACAAAAACTCATAACTTCACTACTACTCCATTTAGTCATATCTGGCATAATATAATCATTATTTTCTGTTAATAAAAATACTTTACTTCCTTTAATAACAGTTGTTTTACTTAAAGGATATTGATTAATAACTGATTTACCACTACCTAAAACAATTACTTGTAATTTATTTTTTTCAAGTTCTTCTTTAGTTGTTTTTAAATCACTACTTATATAATTACTAAGAGTTATTAATTTATCTAAATCTACTTTAGTTTCGGCATCTGTAATATTAGCATAATTAGCAATATTTTCTATAGCTTTAACTACCACTTTTGCTAAACCTTCAGCTTCGGTATTTAATTGTTTTACTGAAGCATAAATAATATATTCTGGATCATTAGCAGGAAATAAACCGGCAAAAGACCGAATATAATTAATACTTCCTGCTAAATATCCCCCATTTGGACTAGCAATTTGAGCAGTACCAGTTTTACCTGCTAATGTAACATTGTTAGGTTTCCAAATTGGTGATAAACCTTTATTTACTACATTATACATTAATTCTTGCATTTTTTTGATATTTTGAGCTTTAGCTTTTCTTCCTAATTCTTTTTTTTCACCTTTATAAACTACTTTACCATTTTCATCAACTATTTTAGCTACTATATAAGGTTTTAACATAATACCTTCATTAGTTAATATTGATAAAGCTTGTAAAGTTTGAATTGGAGTAGTAGTAATACCTTGACCAAAAGAAGCACTAGCTACCTCAGATTCATATTTAAGTCTTAAAAAACCTGATTCTTCAGCTGGAAGTTCAATTCCTGTTTTTTTACCAAAACCTAAACTTTCATAATAATCTCGAAGTTTAGCACCTCCTAAATTTAAAGCTAAATTAGTAGCTCCAACATTAGAAGAATAAACAAAACCGGTATCATAAGTGATATTACCCCAACCTTTACGATTAAAATCACTTATAACAGTACCATCTTTTAATGTCTTTTTACCAGATAAAAATTTATCATCACCTTTATATTTATCATTTTCCATTGAAGCTAACCAAGAAAATATTTTCATTGTAGAACCAGGTTCATAAGTATAACCAATTAAAGGATTTACATAATTAGTTAAACCTTCTAAAGTATTTGGATTAAAATTAGGACTTGAAGAACTTCCCACGATAGCTCCTGTTTTAGCATCCATAACCGCTATATTAAACCACGAAAATTTACCATTTTGTTCCAAACTATAAACAGCATCTTCTAATATTAATTGAATTTGAGAATCTAAAGTTAAATATATATCATTACCTTTAACGGGATTAATAACATAAGGTTCTCCCATTTGATAACCATAAGCATCTTTTTGATATTCGGTATAACCATCTTTTCCTTTTAATTCTTCATTATAATAACTTTCAACACCCATTTCCCCTACAATTTCACCTTGATCATTTTCTTTTGCATAACCAACAATATAAGAAGCCATTTTAGAATTCTTATAATATCTTTTATTTCCTTCAATAAAATCTATTCCTGGTAAAGCTAAAGCTTCAATTTCTACTTTTTTATTTTCTGATAAATTAGAACCTTTAGTTCCAAATTCAACTTGATATGCTCCTTCAGTATTAAGTCTTTTTAAAGCATATTTATAATCTAATCCTAAAACTTCTGAAAGAGCTTTAGCCGTTCTTTCTTTATCTACCACATGTTGTGGATTTTCAGGATCAGTTGTTCTACTTTCTGCTAAATAAGCAATTAAAGTATAAGAATTTACATTTTGAGCAATAGCTTCTCCATTAACATCATAAATATTACCTCTTGATGCATATAAAGTTTTTTTAACTGTATTACGATTATTAGCAAATTCTTTTAAATCAATATTATCTACTTTTTTACTCATAGTAACATATGAAAGCTTAATTATCGCTGCCATAAAAGCGAAAAAAAAGATTATAATAAAAAGTTTACTTATTTTTATTTTTAATCTTTTCTTTTTCATTACAAACCTCCCTATTCACTAATTGTTTTAATGTTATTATTATTATACGACAAACCTGATTCACTTGCAATACCTTGAATATTATCTATACTAGCAAGTTCATCAATTTGCATACTTAAAGCTTCATTAGTATCAGTTTGACTATCAATTTTATATTCTATTTTTTCAAGTTCAATATTTGTTTCGGTAAGTAAAGCTTTTGTATAAACCCAAGAAGCAGGTAATATAATACAACCAAAAATAATAGTTAAGAAAAACATAAATTTTTCTCCTTTTAATAATTTAATTCTTTTAACTTTTTTTGTTCTCATATTATATCCTTTCTACTACTCGAAGTTTGGCACTTTTACTTCGAGAATTTTCTTTTATTTCTGCTTCACTTGGAATTATAGGTTTTTTATTTATTATTTTAAGAATAGGTTTATATTCTAAAGGAATATTAGGCATTCCTTTAAATACTTCATCAATTTCACTATACTTTTTGAATATATTTTTAACAATTCTATCCTCTAAAGAATGAAATGTTATAACACATATTCTACCACCTTTATTAAGCATTTTTATCGCGCTTTCTAACGCTATAGATAAAGCTTCTAATTCATTATTAACTTCTATTCTAATTGCTTGAAATATTTTTCTTTCTGGATGATTTTTATAAAAGTAATTAGCTCCTACACTAGCTTTAATAATATCTACTAATTCTAAAGTATTAGTTATTTCTTTATTCTGACGATATTTAATAATATTACTTGCTATTAATTTACTTCGAGCTTCTTCTCCATATTTAAAAAACATATTACTTAATTCTTCATTAGAATAATTATTAATAATGTATTTGGCATCTAATTTAGCACTTTTATCCATTCGCATATCTAAAATACTATCTTGCATGAAACTAAATCCGCGATCCTTATCATCTATTTCTGGACTAGATAATCCTAAATCAAATAAGAATCCATCAACTTTATTAACGTTAAGTTTCTTTAATTCTGTTTCTAAATTTATAAAATTAGAATGAATAATTGAAAAATTACTTCCAATACCAAATAATAATTGACGCGAATAGTTTATAGCTTCGCTATCCGCGTCAAAGGCGAAAAGCATCCCTTTTTTAATTCTTTTTAAAATTTCGCTACTATGACCAGCATATCCGAGTGTGGCATCCACGTATATCCCGTCATCTTTGATATTTAGGTTTTCAATTGCAATATCTCGCATTACACTATAATGTTTCATTCTTCACCATTAAATAAATGTTCTGCAACATTTTCTAAAGTTTCACTGTAAAGATTATTAAATTCTTCCCAATTAGCTTTAGACCATATTTCTACCCGATCATTAGCTCCAATAATAACACATTCTTTTTCTAAATTAGCATATTCTAGTTGATTTGATGTAATATTAATTCTTCCTTGTCGGTCGATAGTGCAATTCGCAGCGGCAGAAAAAAACGATCTTATAAATATTCGGGCATCTTTTTTAGTAAAAGGCAAACTAGCAAGTTTATCTACAATTTTTTGCCATTCACTTTGAGTATAAATATATAAACATTTCTCTAATCCTCTAGTGATTATAAAAGTTTCACCTAAATTAGCACGATATGCTGCCGGTATAACTATTCGATTTTTATCATCTAAGTTATGCCAATACTCGCCCATGAACATTTATATCCCCCACTTTCTACCACAATGTACCACTGCTTACCATTATATTACCAAAATAAGGTTTAAATGTAAAGAATATTACTTTACCTTTTTTAATAAAATTAATTTATTTACATAAATTTTACAAACAAAAAACCAAAATTTTTATTTTTTACTTCTGGTTTTTATTTATTATTTTAAAAATAAACTAGCAATAATAATTCCTAATAAAATCGAAGCTGGTAATATAATAAATATTAAATTAATATTTCCTCTTCTAGAATTTAACGAATTAGGTTCAATATTTGCTAACATTTCTTTTTGATTATTTAAATTCATTTTTTCGGTTTCTATATCAATTAATTTTTTTATTTCATTTATTTTATAATTACCATCTTTAGTATATATAGTTGCCTCTATTTCTGGCAATTTTAAACCTATCATATCTTTTATTGATAAACTATTTAAATATAAATCTCCCCTAAATTTTTGAGGTAATATTAAACCATTTATTTTAGTTAAATCACTTAAATATAATTTACCAGCAAATGTTTTTGGTAAAACTAAACCTTCGGCATCAATAAGCCCACTTAAATCTATATTTCCCTTAAAATTTTGTGGTAATATTAAACCAAATCCTTTTTTTAAATTCCATAAATCTAAATCACCTTTAAAATAATTTAATGAAAGTTTATATGGTATTTCTTCTACTTTATTATATTCTGATAAATCAATATCTCCAATAAAAACTACTAAATGTTTATTTAAATCTGTCTCTTCAAATCCTATTTCTTCTTCTTTACATTCAAATATTTTAATATAATCATTTTTTTGATCTCGACTATCTATTATCTCAGATATTCGAGGATCTTTAACAAAACCAAATCCTTCAATATCATCATCTATTTCATATATAAATCTTAATTCTAATTGGTTTAATGCTTCTTTGTCTTGATATTTTTTATATATTTTAGTAAGATCTTCCATATCTTTTACTTTCTTTTGATATAATTGTCCATCGGGAAATTCTTTTAATTTTTCTTTTAATATTTCTTCTAAACCATTTTCAACATTTTGTTCTTTTCCTATTCCTCTTACTTCATCTATTTTATCTTTAGCCATTAAAATTGCTAATCTTGGTATTTTATATTTATTATTTTCATCTTTCGTATAATATACATAAAAGTCTCCACCTTGATACATTTCGCCTCCATATAGCTGTTCTTCGGCTTTAGATAAAGTATCTATTGTACACCATCCTGTATTATAATCTATTAGGGAATCATATAATCTTTTCGCCGCGGTTTTATCTGTTCTTTCATATTTTACCCATATTCCTTCATTACTCGTTATTTTAATTTTCTTTTGATTTAAATATAAAGCACTATAAATAGTTTTAAAACTTTCACTTCTAACTAAATCTTCAAGTTCTTTTTCTTCAAATTCTCTTCTTTTTAAATATTGTTGTAAATATTCAATACTTTTTCCAATTAACTCGGGATTCATATTTATAAAGGGACTTACTGTTTCTTTATTTCTTTTAGTATATCCTTCTTTTTGATCATTTAAACTACCTATTTCTAACATTCCTTGAAAAGCCCACACTTTACCCCACATAGGCAAATAATCTGAATCGGAACTAATTAAATAATCAATCCAACCATCTAAACTTACTTTTTGTTCTCTTATAACCGAATTTTGATGTTGTCTTTTTAAAGTTTTTTCTTTTGTTGTTTTAGGATTTACTAAATCTATATGCCCATGACCTTCTTTTAAATAGTTTTCTTCTAAATGATGCCAATAACTATCTGGTATATCTTCTTTTTTTATTACATATTTATCATAATATAATTTTTTTAAATAATCTACTTTATCTTTTTCAACCATTTTACTTTGAACTCGATCTAATTTCTTTAAATAATTTTCTAAAACTTGTAATTTTTCTTTAGATGTACTTACTTTAGTATTTATTATTTCTTCTTTTTTTAAAATATCAAATAGTTTTTTCATAAATTTAAAATGATTATTTTGTTCTATTTGTTTTCTTTTTTCATCTTCATTCATTTCTTTACCCTCCATTTTAAATTATATATTATTTTTATTTTTTTGTAAATTATTTAATAAAAAAAAAGAGGTGAACATTATTTAATAAAAAAAAAGAGGTGAAGCCTCTTTAATAATATAGTATTCCGCCTAGAATTATTGCTAGTAAAATATATAGAACTATTATTAAGAATGCGCTATTTTGAAGTCCACTTCCACCATTATTGTTGGAAGAGTTTCCTTTACAACATCCCATGGGACACCTCCTTGAAGTTTTTTTAAAAGACTAAATGAATGCTCCTACTATAATGATTAGTAAGATGAAAAGTACTAAAATGATCGCGGCACCAATGCCATTACCATAACCACAATTATTCATAAATCATTCCTCCTTTATTTGTCTTTTCACTTATATATTACGTAAAATTTTTTATTTGGTGCGGGTTAAAAGTTTAAGTATGCAAAAAAGCACGAAAAACCTTGTATTTTTAAGGAGTTATTGCTATAATTATTAACAGGAGGAATTAATAATGAAGAAAAAAATTATTTTAATCGGGGCATGTACCCTCTTATTATGTGGATGTGGTAAAATCCCTAAACTATCTAATGGCGACGAAGCAGTAGTTACCTTTAAAGATGATGTTAAGATAAGCGCTAATGATTTTTATGAACAAATTAAAAATAATTATGGTCTTAGTACTTTAATAAATATGATTGATAAACATATTTACGAAACAGAATTTAAAGATAAACTAGAAGATGCTAAAACATATGCTGATTCATATGTTAAACAATTAGAAACATATTTTGGTGAAGGAGATCAATTATTACAAGCAATTCAAAGTAATTATGGTTATCCATCAATTGAGGCTTTTAAAGATTCTGTTTACTTAAGTTATTTACAAAATGAAGGTTCTAAAGAATATGTTAAAAGTAAAATAACTGAAAAAGAATTAAAAGAATACTATGAAACTGATGTTTATCCTGATATGACTATTTCTCATATTTTAGTTACAGCTGATGTAAAAGATGATATGAGCGATGAAGATAAACAAAAAGCCGAAACTAAAGCTCAAGACACTGTTAAAAATATCATTAAAGAATTAGATCAAGCTAAAAAAGATAATAAAAACATCAAAGATACTTTTAAAGATTTAGCTAAAAAATATTCTAAAGATGATAGTACTAAAAACAAAGGTGGAGATTTAGGCGAAATAAATTTAGGATCATTAGATAGTAAATATGATGAATTAGTTAAAGCCGCTGCCAAATTAAAAGATAATGAATATTCAACTGAAGTTATTACTACAGAACTTGGTTATCATGTAATTTTAAAAACTGCTACTGGTAAAAAAGCTTCATACGATGATTCCATTGATTCTATGAAAGATAAAATTACTGAAAAAAAACTAAGTGAAAATAATAACTTAGCTGTTGAAGCTGCCAAACATTATCGTGAAAAATACGATATGGACATTGTTGATAGTGAAATAAAATCTCAATATGGCAAATATATGAATAACTTAATTAATAGTAATTTAACTAATGAAACTTCCAATTAGGAAGTTTTTTTAATATACTTATCAATATCTATATTTGGATAACCTTTACTATATAAATAAGTCTTTAATTTATTTTTAGTCATATATATATCATATTTCTTTATATATTTTTGATATAATCTATTTACTAATTTTTCAATTTCAATTTCATTTTCTTCTAAACTTAATTTATTTAATTCTTGAATTATATCTTCTTTATTAAATCCTTTATTAATTAATTCTAAAATACTTTTTTGTTTAAATTCATTTATACTCTTTTTATTTATTTTAGCTTTTTTATTTAAATATTTATTTATTTTACTTAAATAAACATCTTTATCAATTTTTGCTAAAAAAGGGTTAATTTCTTTATCTTTAAAACCCATACTTATTAAATCATTATAAATCTTATTTTCTCCAACTAAATTTAAAGTAATCATATCATGAACATAAGCTTCAATATAAACTAAATTATTTAAATAACCTTCATTTTCTAATCTTATAATAGCATATTCTACCGCCGAATCTGAATAATTTTTCTTTTTTAAAATAGTTTTCAATTCTTTTTTATTTCTCATTTTAATATTTAAAGCTTTTAAAGCCAAATAATAAGCTTCTAATAATTTATTATCTTCTAATATTTCATTCCATTTATTTTCTTTAATTTCATTATTTAATAATAATTCATATTTTATAATTATATCATCATAAAGCTTATATTCCCCTATATCAGTAAATATTTTATATTCGTTATTTCTTGTTTTTTGATATTTTAATATTTTCATGTTAACCTCGCTTAATATTAGTCTAACACTTAAATTAAAGAAATGTCAAGAATTAATTTTTTTATACTCTTCTAAAAAGAAATTATCTGTCATTCCTGATATATAATCTAATACTATTCTTTCTAAAGTATTATTATTTTTATAATCTGCTACCATATTCTTTAAATAAGAATTAATAATACTAGAATTAACATTATTAGTTTTTAAATCATCTAAATATTTATCAAATAATTTATTAAACATTTCTTTTAATTTATCTTTATTTTTAGAAGAATATGATTCATTATAAATATGTTCATAATTAAATTTTTTTAATTTAACAATTGCTTCATAAATATCATCACTTATTTTTAAATAATTATGATTAATACTATTTTTTAAAATATCATTAACACAAGTATTTACAATATCTTTAGTATTATCTCCAAGTACATTTTTTATATCTTTGGGAATATCTTCTCTTTTTAAAAGTTTTAATCTAACAGCATCATCAATATCTCTTCCTAAATAAGCAATTAAATCACTAACTCTAACTACACATCCCTCTAAAGTCATTGGTCTTAAATGTCCAAGAATATTTTTATCTTGATAAGACCTTTTATATTCTTCTAAAAATTGTTCTTTAGTTTTATTTATAGGTTCATAACAACCTAAAGCAAACTCTCCATTATGGCACATTATAGCATCTAATACTTGCAAAGAAATATTTAATCCTTGACCATAATTTTCAATATATCTTAAAACTCTTACTGATTCAATATTATGATTAAAATAACCTTCATTATGAGCTAAACTAATTTCATTTAAAATTCTTTCCCCTACATGTCCAAAAGGTGTATGTCCTAAATCATGACCTAAAGCTGCAGCCTCAATTAAATCTTCATTTAAACCTAAACCTCTACCTATAGTCCTTGCTATTTTATTTACAAATTGAACATGAATCATTCTTCTAGCAACATGATCATGAAAAACATTAGAAAACACTTGAGTTTTATCTTGATATCTAATAAAAGCTAAAGAATAAATAATTCTATCAATATCATGAAAAAAAGGTGGTCTAATATCTTTACTTTCTTCTTTTAAATATATAGCATCTTCATCCCGACAAGCATATTTACTTAAAGTATCATTATGCCTTAACATATTATCTTTTATATTCATTTATAACCCTCCTTTAAAAAAAAGAAGTAAAAACTTCTTTTACATATTTATTGATTCTAAAATAGAATTTAAACCTAAATCTTTAAGTTTTTTAGTTAAATTATTATATAAATCTAACATTTCTTTTTGACTTAAATCATTCATATTTACACTATTTTTAGTATCTAATGGCGTAACTTTACCTTTACTTACATTAAGTGTTCCATCTAACTCTAAATCAATTTTAGTACCTAATATATTAGCATTAACTATAAATAAGAAATCTGCTTCTGTTTTATCTTTTTTAGTTGCAACATCAGTTATAGCAAATTTACCATTTACTTTTGTTCCTTCAATATTTAAAGTATAATCTGCTGTTACTTCATCATCTTTAACTACCATTTTTAAATTAGCTATTTCTGTTCCCTTAGCTTTATAACTTATATCATAATTATCTTTTTTAGTTTCTTTAATAGTAAATTCATTATTATCATAACTACAATCTAAAGTAAATAAATCATTAACATTAGTAAATTTTAAAGGTGTAATATCATCATTTCTAAAAGAACCCGCTATAATATTATTTAATCCATCACTATATAAATCAATATATACAGTTTCAAAATCTCCAACATTAGTATTTCCATCTTTTAATGCTTCTTTAATACTATCTTTATCTATTTTAGTTGTAGAATCTAAAGATTTAGCTATATCTGCTAAACTTTCTAATAATTTATCATCTTTAGTCATTTCATCAATAACAAATTTTAAAGTTCTTTCCATATTTTCTTTATCTAAAGTATAAGTATTTTTAGTTAATTTATGTTTCTTCCCTTCAATTGTTAAAGTTTCTTTACTTGTTGTAAATTTTTCTTTATCTAAAGATTTAATAACAATATTCTTACTAGCTTTTAAAACATAATTAATATTACCATAATATTCATCATCAATCTTTAAATTAAAATTATCTAAATTAATATATTTAAATAAATCATATTCACCTATATTAAGTACTTTATTAAATAAATCATTACTACTTAAATACATATTTTTATTAGTAAAACTTCCTAAAATATCTAAAGCAGTTTTATTATCTTTAATTCCTAATCCTAAATTAGCATTTTGATTTTTATAATCAAATCCTAAATTAAAATTATAATTTTTACCACTAAATTCTTCTAATTGTTTCATATTTGAAGTTAACTTAGCATCTAAATTAACAACAAAAGGTTCATTTTTAATATCAATATTTAGTTTATTATTTTTACTATCTTTAAGATTATCATTTAATAAATTATAAGTATTATTAATTGCCCGTTCATAAATACTTTGAGGACTAGAATTTAATTTTTGATAACCAAAATATAATAATACTGCTAAAATAACTAAAATTATACATCCCCAAATAACAAATTTTTTACGACTTTTTTTATTAGCAATTATTTGTTCTTCACCCCCAACAATTTGTCCCGCATCTAAATTATCATTCATAACACACACTCCTTTAATTTATATATTCATTCTATCACAAAATATGCTTTTTGCCTATCTTTTTTTGTCTTATTTTGTCTTTTTTTGTAATTAAAGAACCAAAAACAATTGATATACTTAATATAAACATAATAACTATTATAATAAATAAAGCATTATCTTTAGTTTCAACTTTATTTAAATCTTGATATTCTTTTATTAAATTATTAGCTTCTTCTTTATTTAAATCATCTTCATTATTACTATAATTTTTAAAATATTCTTTAGTTTTATTAGTTAATTCTTGATATTTACTTTCATCATAATATTTTTCATATATCTTTTTTAAATCATTTAAATATTCAGGAATATTATATAAATTAGGGGTAAGCT
The DNA here is from genome assembly GCA_947624855.1 of uncultured Bacilli bacterium. GTDB lineage: Bacteria > Bacillota_I > Bacilli_A > RF39 > UBA660 > Caccenecus. The sequence goes on from CANQMC010000010.1 coordinate 11,540, forward strand.
CACTATTAGTTAATTCTAAATTATTTAAATCTTCAAAATATGAACCTATTAAATATAATTCATTTTCTTTATTTTTACTAGTAAAAAATTCTAAACCATAAGCAAACTCGGAAATATAACCCATAGGGACTGTTAAAGAAGGATAACCTATAACTGATCCTAAATTACTTCCTGGAGCACTTAATCCATCTTCTTCATTTATTTTAGTATTTTTATTTCTAAGTGTCGGATATAAAATAATATCAATATCATTATCTTCCATTACTTTTAAAACTCGTTCTTCAAATTCTTTTTTATTATTATTTATTTTATTAGTATTTTTTTGCCAACCATAATTACATCCTGCTAAATAACCTTTTAAAGCTTGAATATGACCATCAGCATAAACTAATTCTTTAAAACTTCGAATTTTACCAGTAGTTCCTTTTATATATTCATTAAAACCATCACAAAAAGTTATTCCTTGTAAAGATGAACTACCTAAATCTTCATAATAACTAGTTAATAAATTATCAATATAAACTATTTGTATTCCATTATCCTCTAATAATTTAATTTTTTCTAAAGCTAATTTTTTAATATCTGAATCTATATTATTATTTAAATAACTATTTATAACTCCTACTTTTAAATCTTTTACTTTAATATCATTATCATTTTCATCAATTATTGTATTTAATAATAATTTATTATCATTAACTGTTTTACTTATAATTCCAACCGTATCTCTCGTTATATCATAAGGTATTACTCCTTTAGTACTAATTAAATCAAAAGTTGGACGTAAACCCACTAATCCGGCAGCCGCGGCTGGAACTCGCACTGAAGAATTAGTATCTGTTCCTAAAGAAGCTGCCGCCATTGAAGTTGCTATGGCTACGGCACTTCCCCCTGAAGAACCATATGGCGAATAATCTAAATTAAAAGCATTATGAACACTTCCATAAGAACTTTTAGACACTCTTGCCGAAAAAGCAAATTCACTCATATTAGTATTACCAAGAATTATAACTCCCGCTTCTTTTAATTTTTTAATAACCAAAGCATCCTCTTTTGGAAAATTATCATCTAACGCCTTAGCTCCTGCCGTAGTAGCTAACCCTCCTACATCAATATTTGATTTAACTAAAATTGGTATTCCATGTAATTTACTTAAAACTTTACCATTTGCTCGATCTTGATCTAATTTTTGAGCTTCTTTTAAAGCATCTTTATTAATATTTTGAACCGCATTAAAATCTTCATTATAAGCTTCTATTCTCTCTAAATATAACTCTACTAATAATTCACTAGTTAAATAACCTTTATCTAATGCTTGAGCTAAATCTTGAATACTCATATTTGTAATATCAACTACTGCTTTTTTAGCATAAACATTTAAAGGTATAAATAAAATAATAATTAAAATAAACTTCATATACTTCATAATCTTATTATAACATAAAAAAAGAAGAATATATATATTAATTATTTTCTTTCTTTTTTTTCTTCAAAATTAATACTTCTTTATCTTTTTTATTTTCTTTTACATCATATTCTTGAGTAACTAAAGCCATATGATTATCAACATTATAAATTTCTTTATTATTAGCTATAATTTCATTAGCTATTTTAGTTATTTCCGCTTTTAATTGTTTTTTACTAGTTAAACTTTCATTTTTAGCTACTTCTAAAGTTTTTAATTCTTCTTCTGTTTCTTTTACATCAGCCTTTAAACATCCATTTAAATTTGCTAATTCCTTTTCATAAAAAGAATAAGTAATCATTCCCGCAAAAATTGCTCCAAATAAAGTAACTAAAGGTTCAAATAAAATACTAAACAATATTACTAAACTAATTAATAAAATAATTTCTAATTTATATTTTTTAATAAATTTAAAAAATTTAAATTTAATTTCTTTTTTTAAAGTATCATAATTAGCATTAACTTCTAATATTTTTTTTAATTCTTCTATTCTTTCAATAATTATATTTAATATAGCTTCATTATCTTTATATTTTTGTTTTATTTTTTCATCTTTACTTTCTAATTCTTGTTTTTTTTCTTCTAATTTTATTCGATACTTTTTTAATTTATCTATTAATATTAAATACTTTTCCACTTTAACCCCCTCATTTCTAATCATATATTATACAAAATATTTAGGTTTTAGTCAATTAATTTCTTTAAAAAGTGCTTACTTTTTAAATATAGACCGGTATAACGATCATAATAAATATTTAAAAAATGATTTATTTCTTCTTTTACTTTATTACTTATTTTTAATTTTGATATACTTTTAATATCTACATAATAATACATTCTTAAAAGTTCAATTGTTTTAGGTTCGACGATAAATTCATTTTGATAACATTTTTTACAAATATAACCTCCCCGATCACCATCAATTGTTACTATTTCAGTTTTAGACCCACAAATACAAGAATCTAAATTTAACCCTACCCCCAAATAATCTAAATATTTAATTTCTAAAATATTACACATTATAACTGGATCTAACCCTTCATTAATTTTAATAATTGTATTTATATAATCTGAAAATAAATTTTCACCAGTTTGTTTAATAACTTGACTTGTAAGTTCTGTTAAATAATTAACATAACTAAGTAAAATAATATCTTGCATTATATTTTGAAAATTATTTATAACATCCACACTTACTAAAGTTGAAAGTTTATTTTCTTTATATCGTATATTAAATTTAGCATATGTAAATTTTAAAGTTGTCGCTCTAAAAGGACTTTTTAAAGCCTTAGCTCCTTTACACATGATTGAAATAACTCCTAAATCACTATAAACATGAATAATCTTTGATGTTTCTCCATAAGGAATTTCTTTTATAATAATACCTTCAATTTCTTTATACATACTATCACTTCATCTATATTATATCAAGAAAAAAGAAACTTTTAAATGTTTCTTAACTATTTCTTTCAATTTCTTTATATGCTAAATAATCTTCAACTTTTCCTGATTTTTTAAATTTATTCCAAGCTTCTTTTTTATTCATTAGTATCACCTTTCTATTTTCATTATGTGACCTAATCTAAATTTTTATTCATAGAAACCTAATTCTTTTATATATCTTTCTTTATCTTTCCAATTTTTAACAGTTTTAACATTTAATTCTAAATATACTTTTTTATTAAACATATTTTCCATTTCAATTCTTGATGCTGTTCCTATAGCTTTTAATCTTTCGCCTTTTTTCCCTATTATTATTTTTTTAATTGTATCTCGATCCACAATAATATCAACATGAATATTTATAATATCTTTTTTTTCTTCTAAAAATACGGTATGACAAGTTAAACTATGAGGTATTTCTTCTACAGTAACATGAAATAACTTTTCTCTAACTATTTCACTTATCATAAAATATTTACTGTTACTTGTTTTCATATCTGGTGGAAAGTATAAAATATCATCTTTTAAATATTTTTTAATTACATATAATAATCTATTAACATTATCATTTTTTAAAGCTGATATAGGAACTATTTCCGAAAAAGGATATAAATCTTTATATTCATTAATGTTATAAATTATATCTTCATCACTTATTTTATCTATTTTATTTAAAACTAAAATAACGGGCGATTCAGTTCTTTTTAAAACATCCAAAATAAACTTATCTCCTTTACCTATTCCTGTTGATGCATCGACAATAAACAAAACAACATCAATATCTTTAACTAAAGACATTGCTTGTTTATTGGTTATTTTCCCTAGTTTATTCATCGGTTTAATAATTCCTGGTGTATCCATAAAAACTATTTGATAATCTGGTTCATTATAAATTCCTTGAATAATATTCCTCGTTGTTCCTGAAACATTAGATGTTATTGCCACCTTTTCATTAATTAAAGTATTTAATAAAGTAGACTTTCCAACATTTGGCCTTCCAATTAAACTAACAAAACCACTTTTCATAAACTCCCCCTATAAAAGACCAAATAATTCTTTTAAATATGGTCCAAAAACAAATAAACTAATAACTATGGAAACTATAGACATCACAAAACTAGCTGCTGAACCACAATCTTTAGCTATTTTAGCTAAAGGATGAATTTTAGTAGTAGTTAAATCTACAGCGGCCTCAATTGCTGTATTAATAAGTTCTAAAGCTAATATTGCCCCTAAAGAAATAAATACTATTGCCCATTCTGAAAGTTTAATTTTAAATATTATGCCCATGATAATTGCTAAAATAGTACAAAAGCCATGTAACCATAAACTTTGTTCATAACGATATGCATAAAATAAACCATCAAGGGAATATTTAATACTTTTAAAAAATCTTTTATAGCCATATACTTTAGTAGCATTTCGATCAAATTCTTTTTCTTTATCTTGTAATTCCTTCTTCATTTAATATCAACTCCTGTAAAGCAAACATTTTTTCTTCTTCTTCTTTATTTTGATGATCATATCCTAGTAAATGTAATAAACCATGTACTGTTAAAAAAGCTAATTCTCTTTTAATACTATGACCATATAAAGCACTTTGACTAATCATTCTTGGAATACATATATATATATCCCCTAAAACTAATACTTCTTTATCATTTATGTTATCATTATCTAAAAAAGCAAAAGATATAACATCGGTAACCCTATCTATTCCTCGATATTCTTTATTAATCTTTTTTATTTCTTCTTCATTAACAAATATTATCGAAAATATTGCTTCTTTAATCTTTTCATGTTTTAGAGTTCTTTTAATTACTTTATCTAAATAATCATACTTAAAATCTACTCCATATAAATCATTTATTTGATAATTCATAATATACTAAACCCCATTCTACCCAACAAATATAATATAATAATTATCAAAATTATAACACAAATAATATTATAAATTATATCACGTTCAAAGATACTTGGCAAATACTTTTTTATTGCATTAAAAGCAACATATATTAAAAAACCAATTAATGCCCCTAAGGCATTTAAAATAATATCATCAACATCAAAGCTTCTACCAATACATAACTGGACAAACTCTACTGTCGCACTTGAAACTAAACTTACTATTAAAATTGGTAATATCTTTTTAGGCTTAATATAAGTTGATATAAAATAACCAAAAGGAATAAATATTATAATGTTACCCAAAACATTTAAACAAAAACCATTACTACCAATTGGATACCTAAATATTTCCGTAAAAGGTACTAAATTATAACCACTAACATTATTTAATTCACTTCTAGTTAATAATTCATACAAAAGTAATATATAAATTATAAATAATAAATTAGAAAATTCTTTATGAAATACTAATTTTTCACCACTTGATTTAATCGCTGCAATTCTAACAATAGCAATTACTACTAAAAATATAGTTAGCATTGGCCACATATTATCAATTGATTCAGTTATTATCTCCATTATACTCTTTAGCATTAGTACCACTGTCCATTTCTATATCATAATATTTTACAACCCCAATTTGTTCTTTTAATGAAATAAACATCTCTAATACTAACTTATCATTAATTACATTTTTTTTCAAGACTTTTTCGTTAATTATATCATTATTATCATTACCTTTTACATTAAATTTTTCATGTATAAGTCTAATTCCTTCTTTTAAAGCTTCATCTATATTATATTTTTTCTTATTTACTTTAATTTCATATTCTTTTTCTAAATAAAATTCATAACCAAATATTTTAAATAATCTTTTTTTCTTTACTTCTTTATCTTTAACTCTACTTTTTAATAAAACATATTCTTTATCTTTTTTAATCATCAAATTAAAGCGCATTTTTCCCGTTTTTTCTTTAACTACATAATTAAGAGGAACTGTAGCATTTGCTTTATACCAAACTTCAGCATAAACATCACCACTTGCACAAACATTATTTTTAACTTCTTCATTTAATTTAATCATTCCACTTATTAAAATATCTCCTTTATTTACATGAGAATTTAAAGGAACATTAGCCACTCCTTCTTTAGTACTAATACTTTTAATTATTCCTGATTTACTAGCAACAATATGACAATAATTATAATTTTTATTATATTTATTAATAATTCTTTCTTCAACTCGAATATTTATAACCATTCCCTCAACATCAATCTCTAACCATTCTATTTTATCAGGATAAGCCTCTTTAATTTCTTCAATAATCTTTTCATAATCATCATAACTTTTTTTAAAACTTAAAGCAGTTACTCCTTTTTCTTTTAAAGCATCATAAATAATTTCTCTAAGTTCTCTATCTTGATGAATAACATTAACTTTAACAATAATATTTGTAAGAATTAAAAACATAACAATACTAAAAATAATACTAACTCCAAATAAACTATTCTTTTTTAAATCATGTTTAATTTTATATATCCCAGATTCCCTAATAACTTCAATTTTATAACTAACTAAATATTTTTTAACTCTTTTTAAATCATTTGCTAATATATCACATATTAAATAATCTTTATTATATTCTATATTTTTAATATTTACCCCTATTTTATTTAATTTAATTAAAATATTACTCTTTTTAGTATTTATTTTTATTCTTATATAATGATTCATCTTATAAACTCCACACTATTAATAATACCTTTAATTAACAATTCTTCATTATCCATTTTTAAAATTGTTAAATTAGAACCTTTAACTTTTAAATTAAAATCTAAAAATTTAAGTTCTATTAAACTATCACTTAAAGATATTAATGTTATATATCTATATACATGTAAACAATCATTAAATATATCTATATAATAATCTTGATCTATTAAAAAGTTTTTAAGATTCTTAACAATATGCATAATCTCACCTGTATAATTTTATGTTATTAAAATAAATTAAAGAATAAAAAAGAACAATAACCAAAATTACTGTTCTATTCTTGCCTCTATATATTAAAAAGTAAAAAATAAAAATATCATATTATAAATAAATTAAAATGTTTATTA
>CANQMC010000011.1 GCA_947624855.1 uncultured Bacilli bacterium
AAATATCAAATAATAAATGAAAGGGATATAGAGGACATAATATTAGAAGATAACTTGCAGATAAGGTTTTATCAAGTCGAAAAATATAACAAAGGGAAGATAACCACAAGAGAAGAAGCTCTAATAAGATTTATAGGAGCCAAGACAGCAGAAGAAAGAGAAAAAATAGCAGAAGGGAGTGAAATATTAATGGAGTTTAACAAGTGGCTAGACGAATATGTAAATGACGAGAGGACAGCAAGTTTCTATGGGAAATGGAATATGAAGTTACAAAGAGAAGCAGCATATGAAGAAGGATCTAATCATGAAAAATATGGAATAGCCAAAAATTTACTTGATTTAAATACTGATGTAAATACAATATCAAAAGCAACAGGTTTATCTATAAATGATATTAAAAATATAAAATAAAAAAATAATCAAATGGTTTATTACTATTTGATTTTTTGGATTAAAAAATATAAGAGAGGAGTGAAATATTAATGGAGTTTAATAAGTGGCTAGACGAATATGTAAATGATGAAAGGACAGCAAGTTTCTATGGGAAATGGAATATGAAGTTACAAAGAGAAGCAGCATATGAAGAAGGAATTGAACGAGGTTTAGATCAAAGAAACTATGATATAGCCAAGAAGTTATTAGAAACAGGAGCAAATACAAATTATGTTCATGAAATAACAGGTTTATCTATAAATGATATTAAAAATATAAAATAAAAAAAGAATCAAATGGTTTATTACTATTTGGTTTTTTGATTTTCTTTTATATTTTTCTACATAATTTGTATTGAAAAATAAAAGTATAAATGATATAATTCATGATAGAGGTGAGTCTATGAAAAAAAGGATAAAAAGATTAGTTTGGATGTTATTAGTCTTTTTAGTGTTAAGTCCTACTGTTAAAGCAGCTTGTGATGCTACAGAGGAAAATAAATTAAGAGCTTTAGCTTATAATGTTAAAGCTAGTTATGAGCCAGGTCAAGGAGAAGAAATAGTAAAAGATGATGGTTTTAATTTACCAGATGGATTAACTGAAGAAGAATATGAAGAATTTTGGAATACTCCATTTTATGAAGATGTTATAAAAGTATATATAACTAATATAACAGAAGATTTATATGTTAAAGTTTCTGATAAATTGTCTGGTCAAACTAAAACTTATCAATATAGTGATACAGATAAAGGTACTTTAACCATTGTACAAGATGATATATTTTCAATAAATAATTATACAATTGAAGTTTATAGTTCTGCTAAAACTTCATGTCCTGATACTAAATTGTATACTTTATATCAAGCTACACCAATGTTTAATGTAATAAGTACATATGACATTTGTCAAGGCGCAGAAGATTTTTATCTTTGCCATGAATATTTATCAGTTGAACCACAAGTTACTGAAAGCTATGATACTTTGATTTTACAATATAAAGAAGGTAAAATAAATGAAGATGGTGATCCATCTAAGCCTGATGAAAAAGAAAAGAAAACATTTGGAGAATTTGTAAAAAAACATAAAGGCATTTTTATTGGAACAGGTATAGGAATTGTAATAGTAGGGGGAGCTGTTGCTGTGATAATAGTAAGAAAACAAAGGAGTAAAAGAATATGAAAAATATTATAAAAAAATTTAGTTTAATAGTTACAACTTTTGTTTTACTATTTATGTTTACAGGTAAAGTAAATGCTGCAGCTTCTACAGCGCCTTGTGGTGCAGATGAAAAAGGATGTTGGCAAACTCAAAATAGGGCTATTAGACCTTTTGGAGATGAAGAGTTTAGCTATAATGGAATTGGTCCTTATGGTAGAAAATTTTTAGAATCTACTGCAGATCCTTCTAAAAATTTAGTATGGAGATCTGGATATATTAGTGGCGGATATGGTGGATTTAATCAATTTTATGATGCTTTTACAAGTGTATATTGTATGGATATTCAACATCCGGGAGATAGTTCACTAAGAGCTCTTAGAGTAATGTTAAATCCAAAATCAGCTAAAAATGTTCAAGCATTTGATGTAGCAGCTGTATCAGCGTTAACAAGAAACAAAAGGAGCACTGGTCATGATATTTTAGGGCCATTAGAAAATGGAACTGTAACAGAATATTGGGTACGTTTAATGGCAATGAGATCTTTAGTGTATATTTGGGGATGGACAAATGGTGCTGGTAGCAATAAAAGATTTCGTGATGAGTATTATGCAGCAGCAGCAACTACTAAAAATTTTCTTAAAGATAGTAATACAAAAAAAGCTTTTGATGATTTAAATGCAGCTTTAAAAAAATATGCAGGATATAGCTTAAATTCTAATATTTATTCTGCAGGATATTCTGGTTTAACTATGTCTGAAATTAGTCAATCGAAGGACATATTTACAAGAGCTTTAATAGATGCTACTGAGTTTTTAACTAATAATACAAGTGATACAAAAATTACAAGTACAACTAATTCTAATGATAATGAAAAAGTAGAAACAGATGGTAATGTATTAGTAACTAAAGATGTAGAACATGTAGTAAAAATATCTGGTTTATCTAATTCAAATGATAATAAATTAATTATAAAAGATTTAAAACTTGCTAAACAATATACAGGTTTAACTGCTAAAATTACTAAAATTGATATTGGTGGTTATGAATATGAAAGAGAAGAAGACATCAAGCAATTATTAGGTGCTAATATTTTAAAAATTAATAATCTTAATGTTGATTTTAAAACTGGTGCTGAGATTAAAATAACGGTACATTTTGAAGGCTATGAGAGTGCTTCAGATGAAACAATTACTACATTAAAATGTGGTGAAGCTGGAGCAGATGGTATAAAATATGAAATTCCAATTGAATATTCTGGTGGAAATTTATTTGGAAAATGGTCTCAATTTGTTGCAGTTGTATGGAGATGTAGTAATAGTGCAACAAACGTTCAAAGATATATTACTGTAGAAAAAATAGGAACTGGTTATAATTATGATTCAACTGATAATGAATTTAAAATTGAAAATACTGTTTATTTAATTGATGAGTGTGATTGTTCTAAATTAAAAGATCAATGTGTTGAAAGTAATGATTTAAATAGTGAAGCTTGTAAAGAATTTTTGGATTCAAACTGTGGGCCATGTGATGAATTAGATGCTAAATGTAAATTAGGTGATGAAGATGCATGCGAAGAAAAAGCTAAAGTATGTGAACCAGAATGTGATGTAACATTTGAAGGTAATTTAACATGCTGTGAAGGTGTTACTGATACATTTAATGGTACTTTATCAGTTGGTAATGGTAGTGCTGATGATTATATGGATGAAAAAATAGCAATTAAAGGTCCAGAAGATATAATGGGATGCTTTGTAAATTCTCTTGATAAACAATGTGATAACGGCGAAGGTGGTAATTGTTCAAATGTTAAAGGAGCCGAAGATGATAAACATAATTCATATACATTAGCTTCACAAAATGAAAATAAATATTGTACAGTATCTTGTAAAGAAAATTATTTTATGCAAATGCCAAAAGCCCAACTTGTAAATTCAGGAAGATATTTTACATTTAAAACTAAAATTGAAGCAGAAAAATATTGTTATACAAATACAATCAATAGAGAACAATTTACTAAAGATGTAACTGATGCTCAAGTTAGATTAGTAAAAGCATTTAATGAATATTTAAGAGTTAAAACTGCTTATAATACATCAATTAGAGTAGAAACTTCAAATTGTTGTAGTCAATGTGGAGGAACTTATAATTCATATTATTTAGAATCTACATCACCATACTCATATGATTATAAAATTAATGATAATGGTACAGTAACTATTACAAAAGCAGATGGCTTAACTTATAGTGATAGTTCTACTGGTTCTAGTAGTTGTCCATGTGATGGTTGTACCCCTCCTAAAACAGGATGTTGCGGACGTCATTGTGGTGGTTGCAGTAGTGGTAATAAATCAACTGTAGAAAATAATGTTAAAACTGCTTTTGATAAGGCAGAAAAAGAATTAGCATCAGCACAAGAAAATTATAATAAAATAGTTAAGGATTATACTGATTGTTCAGGTTGGAGTTCAGAGATTAACTTTAAACCAAATGTATATTATGATTATCAAGAAGATTATTTAGAGAAAAATAGTTTAACTGGTGAAATGGTAATGGAAAAAGAAAATACAATAACAACGACTGATTGGTATTGTAATTCAACAGTTAGTAGTGATGGTGTTGAAACTGCTAAAGCTAAATTAAATGGTAGTAATTATGATAAATGTTCAGTTAATGAAGCTAATAGTAAATTTACAACAACAGATATGCCTTATGTTTATTGTGATAAAGATGATTGTAAAGTTCAAACTGTAAAAGTATCTAATGCAAGATATAAGAAAGTTGTATCTAAAACTTCAGCAGTTTATAAACCAGCTACATTATTCTATAATATATATCCGAGTGGAGAAATAGTAGCAAAAGATAAAGCTGATGAAGCAACTAAAGGTAAAGCTACAGAAATACCTAATGGATTACCAGTATCTTTAGGAACTCAAAGAGGAATATATAAATATACAGTTAATATAGATAATGTTGGAGAATTTTATGCTGATGGTTCTAAAGATAATTTAGGAAGATATATTGGTTCTGGAAAAGATTCTAGTATATTAGATGATACATTTGTATATGCTTGTGCTTATTTAGTAAATATTCCGACAACAGAAGGTTGGTTATGTGATTTTGATGATAAATGTGTTGATGATTGTATATCTAATTGTGTAGGTCCAGGATGTAAAGATTCAGATAAAGATTTCTGTAATGGAATAGATTGTGTATCAAGTTGTGTAGGAGTTGGATGTATATATGATAAAGATGCAGGAAGCTCATTACTTGAAAGAGAAGTATCATTAAATAATTTATTCCCAAATGGTACAGATTCTTATAATTGGAATGTTTTTGCTAATGGTAAAGCTGCTAAAACTGTTGAAGAAATAGAAGAAGCAGGAAATACAATATATGAAAAAGATCCAATTTTAAGTATAACTATAGATCCAAGTATGGCAAGAATGGTTAAAGCTTATAATAAACAAGAAGAAAATAATGGAGGATATTCTAATAGTACTTTAGATTGTTATAAACTTGGTGATTATGAAGAAGCAGCTTGTTATAGTTCATTTGTAAATGATATGCTTGATAAAAAATACGGTGATAATGTTGTAAATGATAAGAGTAAGATTAAAGATGATAAATATCGTACTAGAACAGATGTAGAATTAAACGCTGAGACTACTAAAGATACTTATTTTAAAGGATGGCAAGATGTAAGTGTGAAAAATATGCTTGGTCCATCTTGGAAGTAAGGGGGTAGTTAAAAAATGCAAAGTTCATATTGGGGATATTGGTTAATAGTACTAGGAGTAGCAATAGTGGGACTTAGTATCTCAGTGCAAGGAATGACAACTAGTTCAACACAAGATTATTATAGTATAAAAGAAATAACAGATGCATCAATGTTAGAATCAGTAGATTATGGATATTATCGTGATTATAATGAAGTAAAAATAAATAAAGAGAAATTTATAGAAGTATTTACAAGAATGTTAGTAGAGACAATGGGAGCAAATGATACATATGAAGTAAATTTCTATGAAATATATGAAGCACCACCAAAGGTAAGTGTAGAAGTAAAGAGTAACAGTGGAGCAAACTTTACAAGTGCAAATTATGATACAATATCAAAAATAGATGCAATAATCCAAATTCATGCAGAACAAGTAAAAGGTAATGGAAGTGTTAATAACAATGTAAATGAAAATGAAGATGAAGATCAAAATAACACTTCTTCTGGTACTAATGTTACAGATGTAAAGATTACTAATAAAGATGTTGTAAAGAATGTAAAAGTTGATAGTACATTTACTTTAAATGTAAGTTCGCCAAGTAGTTCTACTTGTACTTGGAGTAGTAATAATACTGATGTAGCAACAGTTGATTCAAAAGGTAATGTTAAAATCCTTAATGTTGGAGTTGCAACGGTTACTGTAAATTGTGCTAATAAATCAGATAGTGTTAAAATTACGGTTGATGATAATGTTAATGTTAATTGTTCTGCAGATTTATATACATTTAGGGTTGAGGGTATTACAAAAAATAAATATGAGCTTGGTAAAACATATAAGGCTAAATTGGTTTTTATTGTAAGACCTCCTCAAGGTGAGAATGTTATATGTGTTCTAAAAAAATCTGGAATAGAAATAAGTGAGCCTATAGGGCTTAATGAATCAACAAATCTTTATAATAGTAGTTTTGAAGGTTATGAAAAACCTATTGATGTTGAGATAGACGATGGAGATGAAGCAGAAGTTGAAATTGAAATGAAGTTTAAAATTCCTGATGATTTTAAGGGACAAGATATAAAATTAAATGCTTGGGTAGCTAATTCTAATGTAAACCAAATTACTTTAAGAAGATAGGAGGATAAAAATGGGAAATATAGGAGCGACGATAAAACGATTTTTATCAAATAAAAATACAATTACAATTTTAGGAGTTATTTTAGGAATTGTAGTACTTTATGTAGGATATAATTGGCGAGTTAGTAGCGCTATAGAACAAGTTACAATTCCTTATGCTACTAAAACTTTAACCGCTACAACTCCAATTACAAAAGATGTGGTGGGATCAACTCAGGTACTCAGATCGTTTGTAACTGGTAATGAAAATTTAATTCAAAGTAGTGGTAATTTGACTGGTGGTACAACTAATAATTGTGTTAATGTGGGAACTAGTATTCCAAAAGGGGCGTTTTTCTATACAGAACAAGTTGTTAATTGCAATAGTATAAGTAGTAATGTATTTGATAATATGCCTGATGGATATCGACCAGTTAGTATTGAAGTTAACTTAAGAAGTACTTATGGTAATTCAATGTATCCAAATAATAGTATTGATATATATGTAAGAACAACTGATGAAGATAGAAAATTAGTTTATGGAGAATTTATTACTAAGTTACCTATTTTGGATGTAAGAGATAGTGCTGGTAAAAGTTTATATTATGGAACTAGTTCAAATGGTACACCTTCAGTATTATTATTTGCTGTTCCTAATTGTGATAGTGCAGGAACTAATTTATACTTGTTGTTATCAAAAGCTTCAATGCTTAGTGATATTGAACTTGTTCCAGTACCAGGTAATAAATCTTATACTAGTGAAGTAGGAGAAACTACAGTTAGTAGTGAATATCTAAAACAAATGATTATTAATAAAACTGCAATTATTCCTGATGAAAATGTAAGTGGAGCAGGAAGTTGTTCTAATACAAATAATAATAACAGTAATAACAACAATGATAATAACAATAATAGTGATACTAATAGCAATACAAATAATTAATAAAAGAATAAAAGAATAAGAAATAAAAAGGAGGTGCATATATGAATGATTCAATATTTTCTCAAATAGATTTTGGACCTTTAAAAGAATTTATTGATATAGATGATATAACCGATATATCTTATACTAATGGTGGACAAGTTTGGTTGAAATCTTTGTCTAAAGGAGTTTATCGAGTAGAAAGACCTGAGATAAATAATGCTTTAATTGAAAAATTAGCTTTTCAATGTTCAAATGTTATGGGAAAAACATTCAATATGGCTCATCCTTTCTTAGATGCTGAAAGTACAGAGTTACGTTTAAATTTTGTGCATGAATCTATTGCCACTAATGGAGTAGCATTAGTTATAAGAAAAACTCCAGCAAAGATAAGACTTAATCGAGAAAAATTGTTAAATGAAGAATATGTTAGTGCAGATTTACTTGATTTTTTGCTTAATTGTGTGCAAGGACATGCTAATATTATTGTTAGTGGTGAAACTGGTTCTGGTAAAACTGAATTAGTAAAATATTTAGCTAGTACAACTAAAGAAAATGAAAAAATTATTACAATTGAAGATACATTAGAGTTACATTTAGATAGAATATTTCCTCATCGAGATATTGTCGCTATGAAAACTAATAATATTGCTAGTTATAGTGATGTTTTGGTTACTTGTATGAGACAAAATCCTATTTGGATATTACTTTCAGAGGTTCGTAGTGCCGAAGCTGTTATGGCTGTTCGTAACTCAATATCTTCAGGACACCATATTATATCGACAATTCACTCAGATAAAGCAGCTTTAATTCCCATGCGGATGTATAGTTTAATTGAATCAAATATAGATGTAGATCAATTTGTTACAACTATTCATAGATATGTACAAATAGGTATTTATGTTAAAGGTTATATGAGTGAAAAATTAGGAAGATTTCAAAGAGAAATATTAGAAATTTGTGAGTTTTATGTTGATGATAATAATAAACCACAAGTTAATACAATTTATCAAAAAACTTTAGATGGACATATTACTTTAAATAATCCTACTAAGTATTTGAGAAGTTATTTAGCTATTCAGGGAGTTATTTTAAAAGATGATTTATTTAATTTAAATAGTACACAAAGTGAAACTATTGAAGCTTTATAAAAGGAGGGCTAAAATGTATATTGGAGAATTTGTAATAATATTTCTGATTGCAATGTTTATTATTATATATCGTAAAAATGATGGTACAGAATCCTTTTATAATTTCTTTAAAAAACAATTTCATGGAATTTATGAAAGATATGCTCCTTATAGTTTTCGAACTATAAGTGAGAAAATGAAAGATTTAAAACAAGAATATACAATAAAAGATTATGCTATTCAAATTGTTATGATTGGGGGTTTAGCAGCCGCAATATCTTATTTGTACTTTTATAGTTTAATAATGGTTATAATTTATACAGGAATTGCGATTGCATTTATTCCATATTTAGCGTTTTTGAGAAGTAAAAGAATTTATAGTGAATATTTATTTGAACAAATTCAAGTTTATACTACTAATGTAATAATGGAATTTAATACAACCCAAAGTTTTGTTAAATCATTAGAGGGTGTTAGAGATTCAGGTATAGTGGAAGATCCTGTTTTGGAAGATATTAAAACAATGATAAATATGTCTTATCAAAATGGAACAATTGATGAATCAATCGAGTATTTTAATCAAAAATATCCTTATTATATGGTTAAAAATATGCATCAATTATTTTTACAAATAACTAAAGAAGGTGCTAAAGATTCAGGAGAAGCTTTAGAAAATATGAGTATGGATATTGACTCTTTAGTTGAAGGAGTATATCGTGATCAAATGGATCGTAAGCAATTTCATACTAAATTTTTAACATTTGGTTTAGTATTGTTCTTCTTAGTATTTGTAATGCAAATTTTACTTGGAAAAGATAGCTATTTACAATTATTAGATTTATGGTATGTTCATATTGTTCTTCATGCAATTATTATTATAAATTGTTACTTCTTAATTACAGGTGAGAAGTATTATAATGAAGATGTAGGAGGCGAATAATATGCAGTTTGAGATAGCAATTATAGCAATAATTATTTTCTATATTTTAACTAAAAGTGGAAAAATTAGTATTAGTAAGCTTATCGCAGATAATGAAATGTATTTGAGAAAATTAAAAGAAAGTGATTATGACTTTTATGTTAAAGCTAAATTTGGTGATACAGTCAATCCTGATATTTTATTTAGTAAAAGGTTACAAAATGCTTTAATTGTAATTTTAGTTGTATTTTGTTTACTTTTAAAAAATATGTCTTATATTTATCTTTTAGCCTCAATAATTGTAGGAGTAGTTTTCTTTAAATTAGATTATATTAATTTAAAAAATTATTATAAAAAACATTTACATGAAATTGATACTATGTTGCCTTATTATTTAAAAGGTTTAGAAATATTAATTCAACATTATACTGTTCCAGTAGCAATTGGTAAATCTTTAGATGATGCTCCAGATATATTTAAAGATGGACTTAAAGAATTAATTAATGAAATAAATGCTGGTAATGATACTATTGAACCTTATATGAATTTTGCTAGACAATATCCTGTTAGAGATTCAATGAGAATGATGCGTTTATTGTATCGTCTTAGTTTAGGTCGACAAGAAAGAAAACAAGAACAATTATTAGCATTTTCAAAAACTATATCTAATCTGCAACAAAAAGCCAGAGAAACAAAATATAAAAATAGATTGGATAAAATGGAAAGTAAAACAATGAGTATGCTTATAACAACTGGTTTAGGTGTTATGATATTATTGATATTCGCAGTATTAATAATGCTTAATATTTAAGATTATTAATGTTAAATCTTGACAATTTAGTAGTTATAAGATAAAATTAAATTAGTGAAGAAAGAGAGGTAATTATATATGTTAATAGCAGCACCACAAGTTTGTTCAGAGTTAGCTGGTTTATGGCAAATTATCGGATGGGTATTATGGGTATTTAAAATTGTTATTCCAATTATAATTATTGTTTTTGGTATTATTGATTTAGGAAAAGCAGTAGTAGCAAGTAAAGATGATGAGATTAAAAAGTCTTTAAAATCACTAGCAATGAGAGCTATAGCAGGTATTGTTATATTCTTTGTACCAAATCTTGTTGGATTAATCTTTAATCTTGTTGGAGGATTTAAAGCTAATGATGTTCAAGCGGAATATGGTATATGTAAAACTTGTATTGTAAGTCCTGCTAAATGTCCAGTTTCAAATGAATAAAATAATTCCGTTAAGGAATTTTTTTTTAACTTAATTATGTTAAACTTAACATAACTAAATTCTTAACATAAACTTAAAAAAGTAATGAAATTAAATTCATCACTATTTAATGTTTATGAATTATTATTACCATCTTTTACCGGTATAATAATCATTTTTACCCATGTTTTCATAAATATTTAATTCATCTTGTCTATTTGCATTAGATTTTTGTTCATTTTCTTTTAATTGTTCTTCAATTTCAGTGTAATCTTCGTTATTTGGCGAAGATTCTTCAGGTTCATTATTTGAAGAATTAGAATTAGTATTATTCTTTATTTGTTCCTCTAATTGTTTTATTTCTTCTTCTAATTGTTCTGCATCTTTACTTTTACCAGAATCATCAATAGGGTTAGCACAATTATTTTCATATAAATTATTTTTAGCTTTGTTAAGATTATCAAGGATTTCAGTTTTGTTATCACCATTAATATTTTTGATTATAGATAATGATAAATTAATTCTAATATCACAAATTTTATTTTCAGGTGGTTTTTTATTTAAAGCTATCTCATATTTTTTAATTGCATCTTCATAATTATTAGTTTTGTATAAAATATTACCTTCATTGTAATAAACAATATATTTTTGGTAAAAATTGAATAAATATAATAATTTAATTATTTTTGTATTATAATTATTATTTTTATAATTATAAATTATAATTTCATTTATGGTGTATGTAAATGAAAATTTTATAAATAAAACTAAAAAGATAATTGTTAAAATTTTTAATAACTTTTTCATGATTTTCTCCTTATATCTTTATATTCTAGAATTAATATTATTAGTAAAGGAATTATAAATATAAAATAAATATCATCATAGGAACTTTTATCATTAGATTCTTTGTTGGTAGTAATTATATTTTCTATTTCTTTTATTTTAGAATTAATATTACTTTGTTTATCCATTTTAATATAATTAATATTCATATCATTGGCTATTTGTTTAAGATTATTTTCATCAATTTTTGATAGTGCTTTACCATGATTATCTCCTGAATAATCCACAATATAATCATCATTATATAAATTTTCAACAGTTGATTTCATATATCCTCCAGAACTTGTTCCATATCCTAAAACAGCTCCATTAGTTATATGATCTTTTATTTCTTTATAACTTTCTAACTCAGAATCATTGGTAATTTCTCCATCACTAATAAAAAATAATATTCTAATTCGATTATCTTTTTTTTCAGAAGATTTTAAGGAAATTAAGATATTTTCTAAAGGAGTGTTTAGGGTAGATCCTTTGGCATACAATTCATTAATTGGTTCAATAATATCTATTGATTCTTTTGTTATATTTATATCTTTTGTATAAGGGATTATTATTCTAGCATTATTATTAAAAGTGATAATTGAAAATCTTGCACCATTTAATCTGTTTATTATATATTTGCAATCTTTTTTGATTCCAGATAATCTTGTTTTTGTGCCATTGTAATCTTCAGCATTCATGCTAATTGTATTATCTATTACAAATAAAACGTCAAGATCATTAGAAATAATTTTAGAATTATTGGTTGGTATCATTATTCTTAAATTAATTATAAAAAGTAATAAAATTAAAGTTAAATCTAAAACTTTTTTATTTGATTTTAATATTATAAAAATAATTAATGGAATAATAAAACAAAGTATTAAATATATAGGAATTATAGGATAGATTTTCATGATATCACCTTCCTTTTTAAAATAATTAAAAGGGTTATAGATATAAATAATATTAAAAATGGAATTTCAGGTATATCAAGCACTTTAGTTTCATATTGATCATTAAGGAGAGATTTAGAAGTTTTTTCAATATCATTTACTATTTCTTTGGTAGTAGAAGGGGAATATTTGAAATATTTTCCTCTAGTACTTTCTATAGATTCTTTAAAATTATTTTCATCAACCATATATTCTGTGCCTATTGCAAAAACTTTAATTCCATTTTTTTTACTAATTTTAGTAGCTTGATCTAAAGTTACTAATGGAGTTCCTTCTAATTCATTATCAGTTGTGAATATAATTATTCTTGTTCTTTCTTCTTCTAAATTTGAAAAACTATAAACGCAAGAGGCTAATCCATCTCCAATAAGAGAACTACCTCTTTCTTCATTTCCTTCTAAAGTACCACTTACAATATAATTTTTAAGATATAAATCATAATCATCTAAAGTTGTATTTGAATTATTAAAATTATTATAATCTATAGATTGTTTAATTGTATCTAAAGTGTCAATTATATAATCATAATCGTCTGTAAGGGGGACTAAAGTAACCGAAGAAGTATTAAAAATAGATATTCCAAATCTTTCTCCTTTTAAAGATTTTACAGTATTTTTGAGTGTTTCTACTAATTCTTTATTTAAATCATCTACAGATCTGGAAATATCCATGCATAAAAATATATCTCTATTGTATTCATTCAGATTTAATTTTTCAATTTTAGCTAATCTTCCTATAAGAATTATTGAAATTATTATTGAAACTAAACAGCAACTTTTAAGAATTTTTGTAATAGTATTATATTTTTTAATTTTATTTTTATAATAATCTGTATTTTTTATATAATTTGTGTTAGCAATTTTAGTTCCTTTTATAAATTTAACTTTTCTTTTTTTTTCAAAAAATATATAACAAATAAATGCAATAATTAAAATTATTACGATAAGTGGATATCTTAATTCCATTTTTCAATTTCCTTTCTTGTTTTTTCAATAGAGGATAAAATATTACCTTTTGAAATTTTAGAAAATTCAGGATCATAATATTCTTCTATTAAGTTAGATAAAGCGGGTAATTTTAATTTTTTAATATCACTTAATGTATAATTTTGTACTTTTATGTTTGTAGCTTCATAAACAAAATTTCTGATTATTTGGCTTAAATTTTGATAAGCTTTTCTGCTGGTAATTTTATTTGATTTTAAATTATTAATTAAATCATTTATTTTTATTAAGTATTTTTGTTTTATTTCATTTATGTTTATTTTGGATGGTATTACAATTTTCTTTTGTGTTTTATTAATTTTAATTTTATTTATTATAAAAATTATAATTATTAATATAACAATAATTAATATTGGAATAAAAGAATATGAAAACATTGGTTTTAAATCAGTTGATACTTGCATTTTTATGTTCCTCCAATAATTCTATAATTTTTTCATTAATTTCTTTTTCAGAACTTATAGATACCATACTAATATTATTTTTTCTAAATCTTTTTACATTTTCTTTAATTATATTATTTTTTATTTCTTTTTCTAATGAATTTAATTTTGAATCATTGGAAATCATACTGGGTATATATTTATTTTCTTTAATATCAAAAATATCATTTCCAAACATAAAATTATCATTTATGTTTATAAAAAGAATATCATGGATTTGATTAATTTTTTTTAATATTTTATTTTCTACCATATTTATACCATCAATATCTGTTATTACAAAAATTATCATTCTTTTAGAAATATTTTTAAATATATAGTCTAAAGTTTCATTTATATTTAAATTATTATTAAAGCAATTTTTATCATAATCTGCTAAGTATTCTTCTAAATTATATAAATTATATTTGAAAGGTTTGTATTTAACTTTGTCATTAGCATAGGTCATGCCAACATAATCGCCATTTTTAATAGCTAGATATCCAATAGTTCCTGCAACATAAAGAGCTATATCTTTTTTTTGCTCATGTAAATCAGTGTCAGCTTCCATTTTTAAACCAGTATCCATTACTAACATGATGTTATGTTTTTTTTCGGCAATATATTGTTTAACCAATAATTTACCAGTTCTAGCTGATGATTTCCAGTCAATATCTTTAACTTCGTCATTAATAACATATTCTCTTAAATTTTCAAAATTTAAACTTTTTCCTATATAAATTGATTTATATGTACCATCTAATATGTTAGTTGCTTTTTTATTAGCATAAATAGAAATATTAGCTCTAATTTTGTTTATATATTTTAATATCATGGTGTACGTACGGCTCCTACAATAGCATCAATTATATTTTCAACACTTACATTGTCCGCTGTGGCAGCAAAGTTTAAAGATATTCTATGTCTTAATATACAGTATCTTAATTCTTTAATGTCATCTGGAATAACGTGAGTTCTTCCTTTTATTAATGCTAAAGCTTTTGAACATTCCATAAAGGCGATAGCACCTCGAGTACTAGAACCTAAATTAATATATTCAGCTAATTTTTTATCAATATAATTTTGAGGATATCTAGTAGCTAAAATAATTTCAGTGATATATTTTTTGATGGATTCATCAACATATACTTTTTCGGCTAATTGTTGCAAATATTTTATATCTGTTAATTGTAATATAGCTTTGGGATTATCAAATATTTTATTTTCTAATCTATTAAGAATTTCTACTTCTTCTTGAGCAGTAGGGTAATTTACTTTTTCTTTAATTAGGAAACGATCTAATTGAGCTTCAGCCAGTAAATAAGTTCCTTCTTGTTCAATCGGATTTTGGGTGGCAATTACAATAAATATTTCTGGTAATTTATAAATTGTATTATCAATAGTGATTTGTCTTTCTTGCATAGCTTCTAAAGTTGCACTTTGAGTTTTGGCACTAGATCTATTAATTTCATCTAATAAAACAAAATTAGCATTAATTGGGCCAATTTTAGTTTCAAAATTGTTGGTTGAATAATTAAATATTTGAGTTCCAATTATATCACTTGGTAATAAATCAGGAGTACATTGGATTCTTGAAAATTTACCATTTACGGCTTCTGTTAAAACTTTGGCTGCAGTGGTTTTAGCAAGTCCTGGTACGGATTCAAGTAAAATGTGACCATTGGCAATTAACGCTACGAGTAAAGATAATTGTAAGTTTTTTTGGCCTACGATTTTATCAGAATAATATTTGCTTAAATTAGTAATAATTTCATTACTTTTCATTATTTCTTCTTGAGTAATGGTATTTTGTTGATTGTTGTTCATTTTATCACTACTTTCTATCATATTAATATTTTAGCGAATTATGTAATAAAAAGCAAGTACCGATTATTGTATTTTTTTTATTTTAAAAAGATACTTAATCACTAGTAAATATAAAAATAAAAAATTAAATATAAAAATAAAATTTAAATATTGACATGGGGGGGGGGTATGCTATACTAAAACTAAAGTAAAGAAGATATTTTGTGAAAGAAACAAACAATCTTTTTATATAAAAGAGAGGAAAAGAATATGAAAAAAAGTTTATTTAGCTTTAAAAAATCATTTTATGTATTATTAATAATAGTAATAATAGGAAGTATACCAATAATAACAAATATAACTAAAGAAGAAATAAATATAGAAAAAGGAATAGCCAAAGTAAAAGAAATAAATACAGATATGATGGCAGTAAATTTACAAAAAACAAAAAATGGATGTACAGATAAAGATAATAATTGTTATGATAAAACAACAGAAGTACCAGAAAGTGGATATAAATTGAATACAACCAATTCATATTGTACAAATGGAAACACAGAAAATAAAGATACAAGTATACCAATGGAATATAAAAATGGAACAGTAACAATAGGAGTAACAAAAGAAGGAACAAGGTGTTATTTATATTTTGATATAGTAACAGGAAAAACATTTAAACAAATAATAGCGGATAATTACATAGCAGTTAAGACAAGAGCAAATGGTACTTTTAATACTATAGTATCATCAAGTTCAACAGGAGTAATATATAAATCAGCAGATAGTAGCCAATATGATGATTTTGGAGAAGTATATTACTTTGCAGGAAACCCTCAAGATAATTGGGTAAAGTTTGGAGCATTAAAAAGTGGAAGTACACCAATCTGGTGGAGAATAATACGTGTTAATGGTGATGGAAGTATAAGAATGATATACGCTGGAACAGGAAATACTGCACCACAAACCACAGGAACCGGAACTCAAATAAGTACTAGCAAGTTTAATGATTCATCTGGTGATAATGCATATGTAGGGTATATGTATGGAGCAACAAGTGCAAGTACATGGGCACAAACTCATGCAAATAATAATCCAAGTGCAATAAAAAAGGCATTGGATGATTGGTATACTAATACATCAAATTTAGAAACACTATCAACAAAATTAAGTGATAGTGTAGGATTCTGCGGAGATAGATCAAGTAGTACAAGCAGTAGTGGACCAGCGGCACAATCTGGTGGAACCGGAACAACTGTAACATATTATGGAGCATATGTAAGAGTAGCAAATAAAGGTAATCCAACATTCAAATGTACATATGCAAGTAATGACTTGTATACAACAAAAGCTGATCAAATAAAAAAAGGAAATCAGAAATTAACATATCCAATAGGATTAATAACAGCAGATGAAGTAGCGTTTGCAGGAGGAGTATATAATACTAATAATAAGCAATTTTACTTATACACAAATCAATATTATTGGACCATGTCTCCGTCTAACTTTAGCAGCGGCGGCTATGCTCGCGTGTTCTACGTGGATTTCGATGGCTGGCTCAACAACAACGACTACAGCGTGACCAACACTAATGGTGTGCGCCCAGTAATAAATCTGAAGGCTGATGTAACATTTGCCGAAGGAGGTGCAGGAACGAAAGATAATCCATACATTCCGACGTAGTAGGAAGTATGGATTGTAGTGGAAACTACAAGAGAGAGTTTGGGGAAGCAAAATTACTCTTCATTTTGAAAAGGCTAAACTTTAACTGGCTCGGACAGGAAGATAAAATCATTTGTAAAAGTCCGAGCCGACGAATGTACGTCAAGTATATGTGTAGTAAATGTTTGATGTATGTAAAGTGTTGTTTTTGCTTGTGTATGTTTGTACTTGCCTCTATAGCTTATCCAATCAAACTTTTATTGTTTATTATATATTATCTTATATATTTTTCTAATTATATTATTTATTTTATTAATGTTTAATATATATAGGGGCAAGAATTAATATTTTTAATTTACATTTAAAGTAAAATATAGTATAATCAAATTAGTAGTGCGTTAGGATCATAACGTCTACTTTTTACGGTTAACGTTAATCTCTATCTTGTTAATCATAACAAAGATAAGGATTGACGTCTTTTTTTGCCTACTTTGTAGACCTTTTATGATAGTTCTCATTACTTTGAACACCGCTAAATCACCAACCTTTCTATCCCAAAACCCCCTTAAGAAGTGATGAAATAAATAAGAGATCATTTAGTAGACGCCACGTCCTAACACACATAAATATCATAAAATAAAAGTTAGATTATGTAAAGAAAAATCGGTCGACTAAATTCGACATTTTTTTTATATATAATTTTGTTTGAAAAAATTTTAAAAATATTGACTGGGGGGGGGTAAATCTTTACTTTTGCAGTAAAAATGAGCAAAGCTAGGAATAACCTGGAATTGCTCAATTTTTAAATGTTGTATATT
>CANQMC010000012.1 GCA_947624855.1 uncultured Bacilli bacterium
ATATTAATAATGACACATGTAACATTTTCACTAATTATTCATTTTTATTTATGTAACATTTTCAAAAATTTTTCACATCTTAAAAGCGAATTATATCAAAAACCGTAATATAAATCATTAATAATATCAATAAGAAGAAGAAAATAGTATGACACCAATTTTCAAAATTGGCATTAACAGGACTGCCTTTTATTTTTTCAATTATTAAGAATAAGATTCTTCCTCCATCAAAGGCTGGTATTGGTAAAATATTAATTAGACCAACATTGATACTTAAGAAAGCAATTAAATAAACTACTTGGCTTAGACCGACACTAATACTATCCCCGACCACATGATATATTCCAACTGGACCTGATAAACTATTTAAAGCTATTTTACCTGTAAAGAGATTAGCTACGGTCATTCCCATTGTACTTATTAAACTATAAAATTTAGTAAATGCATATTTTACACTAGCTAAAAATCCTGTTTCTTTTTCTTGAGCTATTTTAAAGCCAAATACTTGTTGTTCAGATCCATCTTCATTTTTAACTTTTTTAGGAGTTATTTTAATTGTTTTTTCTGTATTATCGGAAGTTCTTACTTTAAATGTATAGTATTCTTTATCATTTTTTAAATATAATCTTATTTGAGCTTGATCCCAAGTAGATACATTTTTACCATTTATAGCAAGAATAACGTCCCCTTCTTTTAAACCACTAGAATAAGCTGGATAATCAGACATTACTTCACCAATTTTAGGTTCTAAACTTTGAGCACCCCAAATTAAACCCATAAAAAATAAAATTACAATGGCAAGGATAAAATTATTAATAACTCCGGCAGCTAGTATTAAAAGTCTTTGATACCATTTTTTATTACACATAAATTTTTCTTTAGGTATTTTTTTAGTATCATCATCTTCATATACTTCGCCTGCCATAGATACAAAGCCCCCGATAGGAAACATTCTTAAATTGTAATCTATTCCATCTTTACCTTTGTGAGTTCTAATTATAGGACCCATACCAATTGAAAATTCATAAATATGAACCCCTGATTTTTTAGCTGTTATAAAATGTCCAAATTCATGGACAAGAATAATTAATCCTAAAATAAATATTAATAATATAAGTGTTATAAACCACATAGTCATTCCTCCTAAAATATATTAAACATGATTAAATAACCAAGCATTATAGCAATTGTGCTATCTAATCGATCTAAAATGCCACCATGGCCAGGGATTAAATTGCTAAAATCTTTAATATTATTCTCTCTTTTTATTTTACTAAACATTAAATCACCAATTTGACCAATAATTGATAATAAGAACGTCGCTATGATAACTTTAACTGTAATTGTATCTACAAAAATATGATAAAATATAGATGCTCCTAATGTTCCTATTACAGTTCCAATTAAACTTCCTTCAACAGTTTTATTGGGACTTACATGAGGAATTAATTTATTTTTACCAAAAGCTTTACCTCCAAAATAAGCAAAAGTATCAGTTAAAATAAATATTAAAATTAAGAAAATAAATTTTGGTAAACTAAACATTCTAACAAATATCATAGTATTAAAAGCAGTACCTAAAATTAAAATGGCCCCTATTAAATATATGGCATCGGTTGCCGTAAATTCTTCTTTTTTATATGTTAAAGTTAAAGCAAGTAAAGCTAAAATTGTAATCGCTATACCTCGGTAAGTTATACCATACATGATGGAATAACTTGAATCATAATCTGCTAAAACAATTAATAGTAAACAAATCATACTAACTAATTTTATTAATGGTGGAATTCTACCATGACTCTTTTTTAGGTCAAGTATTTCTTTTAAAGCAAGTAAACTTATTACCCCTACTCCAATTCTAAATAAACTTTTTCCATACCAAACAATAGGTATAACAATTATAAGCATTATAATTGCACTAACAATTCTTTTTTTCATATTTTTTACCTCTAATAAAAAGTATACTATTAGAAGATAAAATAGTCAATATAATTAATTTTAGAATTTTAAAAAATATTTATTATCAATTTTGTTTTACTATTCACTAAGACTTTTGTATGAACAACATGATAAATCTATTCTATTAAAATAAAGAAACGAGCTTAAGTAAATTTTCGTATTAATAAAATATAGTAATTGTATGATGAGCTATACTTTTTCGATCTTTATTCTTTTTTCCTATCAACCAAATCAAATTATCTAGTTCAACTGAATTAGTAACTATATTTTTTTCTTTTAATTTCTCTTTTATTTTTTCAATAACATATAACATATTAGCCCTTATTTCGATTTCCATCTCACTATCATGCAATATTTCTTTTTCATTATCAATTAAATCTTTTAATTCGTCTGAATATTCAAGAATCCCATAATCTCGGAATGTACGAGGAATTCCATAATCAGCACATCCACTTAAATTATTAACATTTTTTAAATTTGAATGAATTGTTTTAGATAGATAAAATAAATCATTAGTTAATAGTGTAGCTCTCTTGTTGAAATGAATAACCTTTCCTTTATAAATGCTTTTATCATTAAAGCTTGAAAAATGATTAGTTATATATTCCAATAATAATATGTCTGAATTTATATTAAATAATTCATCATAAAAATTTTTATTATTGTAAATACATGATATTGTTTCTTTAAAATTATTATATCTTTCTTCAAATAATGAAATTTTTCCTTCGACAGATTTAAAAATATCATATAAATCTTGCTTTTTTAAATTATATAAGTATTCAATATTTAAAAATTTAGGTTTTTTTTCTACTTCTTTTATAATAGAGAAAAATAAAGCATTAGATCCACTCATTAAATCTCCATGATAATCTATTTTCCACTTTGGTTTTTGCCAAAAACAAAAATTCATAGATTCTATAATAAAAGCTAATAATATCCATTCTCTTTCACTTAAATTTAAATTTATTTCTTTTGACCAGTGCTCATAATTTGGAGATTCTAGCTCATTAACAAACTCTGTAATTTTATTATAGTTAATTTTTACATACTTACTATTTTCTACTACATATTTAAATTCTTCCATAATTACCTCTTTCTAATTTTAATTTTTGAATCAATAATATTACTTATATTATCTACTGTAAAATCAATATGATTATCATTACTAATCATATATATTATATCATTTTTTTTAGATAATTGCTCAAAAATTTGATTTAACATTATTCTATATATTTTTTTTATTTTTATTAATGCCATAAGAAAACACCTCCATTCAGAAGTGTGTTCTTCACATTTTACTTGAATCATTTTTTATATGCCTACTTTAAAATGTGTAGTTAACTTTAAAACAAGGTTTTTATTATCTAATAATTCTAAGTTATTTTTTAAGTTTAACTATAGTTATAGTAATACCCGCTATAAGACATAATGAAGTAATAGTTATAATAGGTATATATTTAGTTTCTTTTTTATTAGTATTTTCTTTAGTTTTATTTATATTTTCATTATTAGATGAGTTTGCTAATTTATTTTCTTCAATAATTTTATCATTAGTAATAGCTGAAGTATTATCTTCTTTATTTAAATCATTTTCATTTGAATTATAATATTCAGCTTTAGTATTAGAACTATTACTATTATTACTAATTTTATCAGTATTATTATTTATATTATTAGAGCTTTCTAATTTATTTATAATATTATCAGGA
This sequence comes from uncultured Bacilli bacterium, assembly GCA_947624855.1. Classification (GTDB taxonomy): domain Bacteria; phylum Bacillota_I; class Bacilli_A; order RF39; family UBA660; genus Caccenecus. The sequence continues at coordinate 3,675 of CANQMC010000012.1, forward strand.
CTATTACTTCTATTCATTTTATTATTATCTTCATTTACAATCCAATTAACAGAAGCTGTAGTTTTTGTAATATTGCCAGCGATATCTTGATATTCAAAAGTAAATTCACCATTTTCAAAGAAAACATAATTGTTATTACCATCATTATTTAAAATAATTATATCTTCATCACTAATAAGAGTAGCTGTTACCGTTTTAGATTTGGTACTATATTCTATTTTAGCTTGAGGTGGTTCTTTATCTATCCAAGTAACTCTTGCAGTTGTACTACCTTTTTCTTTAGTTGTTTTATCTATATATTCAAAAGTAAATTCATCATTATGAGTAAAGGTATGTGTGTAATTACCATCAATTATTTCAATACCTTCCATATTAGTAATTTCGATATTTTCAATATTTTTAATATTAGTAAAATTTGTTAAAGTAGCAACTACATCTTTATTGGTGGGTTTTTCAATACTATATTTAATCTCGGCTGTTGGATATGTTATTTTAGTTAAATCTTCATATAGATTAATCATAGAAGCTGTTAAATGATCATTTTCGCCTTCTCCTACTATTTTAACATAATTAGCTAAAACTGGTTCAAAAGTAATTTTTTTAGATTGTTTATTAGGATTAAATTTTTCAGTTTTAACTTCTGTCCATTTTTCACCATCTAAACTTATATAAATAGTTAGAGAACTTGCTATACCATTAGTTCCACCATCTTGACGAGAATAATATTCAATAGAACTTAAATAAGTAATATGATCTAAACTTAAAGTTATATATTTAGGTGTACCTTCGGGTTGATGATTCCATACTGTATGCCAAAAAGTATTAATATTTCCATCAATAGCATTTTGGGCAGCATTATTTTGACCAGGTTCATCAGAAGAATAATCTTTTAAAGTTATTCTTGATAATGGAATATAATAATCTGTTTCAGTATCTTTGTTTTCTTTAAAATTTAAAGTAACATATTCACTTGGTAAATAATTATCATGATAGCCCATTCTAATTTCAATAGTTTTATTACCACTTAAATCAGGTTCACTATCTTTATATGAAGTCCATTTTTCTGTTTCACTAAAACGCCAATCCATATCTTCAGTAGCTCCAATTATACGGTTTTCATAATCATTATTATAAAGTAATGGTGGCATAGTGGCTTTTTCTATAGCAATATCATAATATACATCTAAAGCTCCTACAAGGCGAATTATTATATCTGTTTCTTCAGATATTTTTTCTAACTCTTCATTAGTTAACTTATGAGTTTTAGTTTGGATGTTACTACTCCAATTACCTCCTCCATCGAGACTATATTGCCATGTTATATTAGTATCTTCAAAACGGTCAGATAAAATTATTTTTTGAGCATTTTCACCACTAAACGAAAAGGTAGCAACGGTAAAGTCATTATTATTTAATAAATATTGTGCTACTTGTCTTACAGCTCCAGCTTGATAAACTGTATCAGGAGATTTTACTACTTCATTTAAAGTATCTTTAACTAAATCTTGTATAGCGGCCTTAGCATTATTAGAAGTCATGTTAGGTTCTATTAAACGAATTAAATCATACATAGGAAGTGGAAAATATTTTAAATTTTCAGCAATTCTTTTGGCTAAATTATATAATTCACTTTCATTAGCATTACGTTCTAAATAAGAATTAACTAATAAATACCAAGCATCAAAATTAATATTTTGAATTTTTAAGGCACTTTCTATAATTGTTTTTAAAATTACCCTATTATCTTTATAAATATCCGCTATAGATAATATTTCTTCTGCTTTTTCGTAATTATCATAATCATTTAAGGCAGCTTGAGCTAATAAAATATAAGTGGCAGGATATTTACCAGCATAAGAGCCACTGCCCCAGCCATTAGGCATCCGAATTGAAAGTTTTTCTGTTTTACCAGATTCATCCCATCCATAAACATCATTACCTAATTCCCAAGATTTTACACCTTCAGCATTCATTGTCATATAAAAGTAAGCGGCATGACCTGGTTGAGATACAACAGTTGATGGAACACCATAAGATCCCCATATATTAGAACCTGTTTTAGAAAGAGCACCACATACCCCACCTTCTTCAAAAACTATCCATAATTTAGGATATCCTTTTTTATATGTAATATTATAATCATTAAAGTTATAACTTAATAATTTATTATTATGACGTTTAGCATTCCAATAAGTTATTTGCTCTGGATCATAATATTTTTCAAGATTATAATTATATTCAGTTGTATAATTTACATAAGAATAAGGATCTGTAGAATTATTAATCGTGGCATAGTTATTAATCCATTCAATTTCTTCGTCATCAATAATATTATTCATAACAAAACGCATTTCTTCAACTGATAAACTTTCAAATATTTTTCTTTCAAAATGTTTAGTTTCATCATTATATAATTTTTTAAAAATATTATATCTTTTAAGGGCATCGGAACCATTTGGATCGTTTGGATCATCAGGTGCTCCACTTACCCATAGACCAACATTAGCAGAATGAGTTAAAGATAAACTTATCATCATTCGACGATATAAATCATTATCTAAATCTTTTTTAAATTCTGGATTAGTATAAAATTTTCTTAAAATTTTTAAAGATTGAGCATAATTACCATCTGGGGTTCCGCCCATAACATATTCTTTTAATATTTTTTCGTCATTCATTAACCAAGTTAAAGTTTCTACATATTCTTCATCATAATTCATTAAAGCTTGCAAAATTTCATATGTAACATTATTTACAAATTTCCTTTGTAAAATAGTTAAACGATATTGATCTAAATTAGTAAAATTACCAATTTTAATATCATTTTCATATTTTTTTATTTCTTTATCATAGGTATCTACAGTTTTTACTAAATCAAAAACTTGAGAATCTTCGACATAGTCTTCTTTAATTAATTTAGCATTAGCATATACTGTATCGTCATCCCAATGAGACCACCAAGTATTACCATTTTCATAAGCTTCTAATTTTAGAAATTTATGACCTTTAATAGGTATTTTAATAAACGAAGCATTACTCCATGCATAAAAAGTATTAGAAGTAGCATTATTACCATCAGCATCTTTAGCTACTTGCCAATTTTTGCTATCTTCAGAAGTATAAATTGTAAATTTAGCACCATTGTTGGCATAAGTATCTGTTTCACCTGCATCAACCCCAATATAAGAAGTAAAATAATCAAAATTTTGATAATTAGTTAAATCATAAACTAAAGTAGAACTAGCCCATGCTGAAATACCTTTAATAAAAGGAGTTTTAATATTATCTATATTTAATGTTATTAAACCACTTCGATTATTTTTATCTAAATGAATTTCATAACCATCTTTAGCTTTAGATAAATTTTTATCATATTGAATATCAGATAAATAAACATAACTAGCATCTAAATTATTTAATGCCGTTAGATTTTTAATATTAGTTTTATATGTTTTAAAGGTTTCCTCTTTACTAGAAATATAAAAACCTATTCCAAATAAGATTAAAACTATACTAAATATTGTTAATGTTATTTTTAATTTTTTCATAATAATTCCCCTTTCATACTATAAAAGTTTATCCATATTTTTAGCATAATTCTCTTAATTTAATTTTATAATATTTAGGAAAATATCACAATAAAAAAATTATTTGTTTACATAAGATTAGACATTAAAAAAAAGAGCTTTTGCTCCTTTAAAATGCATCAATATTTATTTTGACATTTTTAATATTGTTTTTATAAGCATAGGCTCTTATAAGAGTTCGTAAGGCTTTAGCATTTTTGCCACCTCGTCCAATAACAGCCCCAAAATCATTTGAAGAAACTAATACTTCAATAATAGTAGTATCTTCGTCACCTTCAAAACTATTTACTTTTACCATATCAGGCTCTTTAACAATATTAGTAATTAAATAAGTTGTAAATTCAATTAAATTCATACTACTTACCTGCTTTTTCTTTAGTATATTTTGCTATTATTCCTTGTTTAGAAAGAATTGAGCGAACAGTATCAGTAGGAATAGCTCCATTTTTAAGCCATTTTATTGCTAATTCTTCATTTACACTTATTTCAGCTGGGTTTTTAATTGGATTATAAGTACCAACTGTTTCTATAAAACGGCCATCACGACCACTTCTAGAATCGGCTGCCACAATACGATAAAATGGTTTTTGTTTTGACCCCATTCTTTTAAGTCTTAGTTTAACTGCCATGGTTGTTCCTCCTTTGTTGCTAATATTATATCAGTAATAATTATATGTGTCAACCTTTTTTGGTATACTCTAATTTAAATAATCATCATTTAATGAATTTACTTCTAAATCATTATCTTCCTCGTTAATATCTTCAATAACATCATAATCGTCAGCATCATCTTCAACACTAACTTTAATCATAGTATTTCCCACAATTTCGACACCTAATTCTTTTTCAATAGCTAAATTAACTTGACCAGAGTTAATATGAACATCAGTTACTGTTGGTTGATTAAGACTCCTTACTATTATTTCAGATGCATCAGTTATTTTAGCACCATCTTTAAGTCTTACATTCATATTATCTTCATAGGTAAATCTTTTGGTAGTAACCGCTGTTTTTGTATCATTATTATAAGAATACCAAACATTAACATCAAATGAACCATTAATATGAACAATTCCGTTTTGATTATGACCTTCAAAACTATGATTTATAACCCAACAACCTAAAATAGTATCTGGTGTTTCTTCAGGGCTTATAATAAAATTAGAAACACTGTTTTTTTTAGCTTTACCAACCACAGCTTTGGTAACTATCTCTTTAAAACTTGCCAATTTTATTCCTCCTCTATTTTAATCTATGCAAGACTATGATAAAAGTACACTTTTTTTCAAAAAAAGATAGTTAAAACCTAATAAGTTTGATATAATTAATTTAGGTGATAATATGGATTGTATTTTTTGTAAAATTGCAAATAAAGAAATTGCAAGTAGAATTTTATATGAAGATGATTTAGTAATGGTTATTATGGATGCTAATCCTGTAAGTAATGGGCATGCTTTAGTTATTCCTAAAAAACATTATACTGACTTTTTAGAAATGGATGATGATTTATTAAAACATATGTTTAAGATTGCTAAAGAAATTGGGCCAAAAAATATGGATATTTTAAAAGCTAAATCTCTTACTTTATTAATTAATTATGGAGATGATCAAACTGTTAAACATTTACATTTACATTTAATTCCTGATTATTTAAAATCTGTTAAAAATCCCAATATAAAAGAAATAGAAGATGTTTATGATCTTCTTCATAATTAGAAATCTATTTGATTTCTTTTTTTTCAAATAAAAAAGAGAATACTCTCTATTTCATGGAATTTATTTTGCTACTAGCCATGTCCATTGCATTATTTACTAATTTAGTAGCTTTATTTTTTGTTTGTTTATTAGTAAGAGCAATAGCCATCATACCAGCTCCGGCAGCCATAGCAATAAGACTTCCGACCATCATTTTTTTCATGATTTCCACCTCATTAGTATTATGAACTTTAATTATTAAATTTATGCACTAATTTATCTTTTAGGCTAGTTTTTCTGGTACTAGCATAATCATTATTAACCGCCATCATAAAAAATTTAGGTTCGCCTATTATAACTAAACTTTTTTTGGCTCGAGATACTCCTGTATATATTAATTTATTATATAACATTTTATAATACCCTTTAGCTATTGGTAAAATAACATGAGAAAATTCACTTCCTTGGCTCTTATGAATTGTTATGGCATAGGCATGTTTTATATCGTGCATTTCTTCTTTAGTATATTCAACTTTATTTCCTTCAAAATCAATAATTATACTTTCTTTATTATGAGAACTTTTAGGAATTATTTTTTTAATAAAACCAATATCACCATTAAATACATTACAATCAGGATTATTTTGAAGTTGTAAGACTTTATCATTTTCTCTAAAAATTACTTCTCCTATTTTTAATTCTTTTTTATTAAGAGAGGCTGGATTAAATAATTCTTGAAGAGTTATATTTAAATTGTCTATACCATTTTCACCTTTATACATCGGTGCTAATATTTGAATATCATTTTCATTTAAACCTTTATTTTTACTCATTAAACATATTTTTTTAATCATTTCTTTAATATGAGCACTATCGACACTTAAAAAATTATAATCATCTTTTTGGGTTGTAAAATCTTCCGAAATTTCTTTATTTTTGATTTCTAAAGCAAGATATGGAATATAAGAATTACTACTTTGACGATATATTTGTTCTAATGGACAAAATGAAAATAAATCACTGGCAATTAAATCACTTAAGATTAAACCAGGTCCTACTGATGGAAGTTGAAAAACATCACCTACCATGATTAATTGAACACTGCTTTTGATACCTTTTAATAAAGCATTAAATAAATTTAAATCGATCATACTCATTTCATCGACAATTATTAAATTTTCATGAGATTTATGAAATTCATTTACTCCAAAATTATTAGATTCTTTATTCCATTTTAAATAACGATGAATAGTCATCGCTGGCATACCAGTTGTTTGACTCATTTTTTTGCTAGCACGACCTGTAGGCGCTAATAAAACAATATTACTTAAAGCTTCCATAGGCGAAAAATTATGAAGTTTTATATATAATTTGACTATAGCATTTATAATAGTAGTTTTACCAGTTCCTGGTCCTCCTGAAATAATAGTTATTTTATTTTCTAATGCATTTTTTATAGCTTTTTTTTGATCAATATTATAAATTACATTTAATTCTTGTTCTAATTTTGCTATTTCTTCTTCAAAACTATATATTGGTGTTTTAGTACTATTAATATTAAAAAGATTATTTACAATATCTTCTTCAGCATCATATAACTCAGTTAAATAATACATATTATCTTTTAAAACTACTTTATTAGTTTCTTCTAAATTATAAATAGCTTCTTCAAAAGCAATATCATCTAATAATAAATCAAATTCTCGTTTTAAAGCATCTTTTATTTCACTTTCATAATAAAAAGTATCACCTGTGTTAAAACTTAATCTTTTCATTACTTCTAATATACAAGCTTTTATTCTTACTTCATCATATTCATTATGATTTTTTTGATAAATAAGATCTATTTTATTAAAATCTAATATTTCACTTAAAATATATAAATCTGATTCTATAATATATTTGGTTGCTTCTTGATATTTTTTATAAATTCTAGTAGCCTCGGCGATTGAAAAACCTAATTCTTTTAATTTTAATAAACAATCATCAGCATCAGAATAAGCAATTATCGAATCTCTAATAGTTTTAGCTTTAGCTACACTTATTCCAGAAATATTTAATAAAGCTGATTCATCTTCTTTAATAATTTTTAAAGCATCTGTTCCTAAAGCTTTAACTATTTTTTGAGCATTTTTTTCACCACAACCTTTAATTAAAGAACTAGATAAAAATTCAATTAAAGCAGCATCACTAGTTAATTCTTCTTTTTTATAACTATCTACTTTATATTGAAAACCAAATCTTTCATGTTTTAAGGGAGATCCATATAAAATAAAAGTTTCTTCAGTATTTATATCTAAAAAAGTTCCTGTTATGGTTACAGTTTTATTTTCATATTCAACCATTTTTAAATCATTGGTTTCTTTAACTTTAAAAACTGCGACAACATAGCCGTTTTCTTTATTATGATAAATAATATTACGAATTTTACCTTTTATATAATTCATGTTTAATCTCCTTATTAAAAAGCCAATTATTTAGGCTTTAATTTTTAATTATCATTAATATTTATTATATACTTATTTTAGAATTTTGGCAAGCAGAATATTATTTTCAATACTAGTTATTGTAACATGATAAAATTTATTTAGTTCTAGTTTTCCTTCAATAAAAACTTTTAAATAATTAGAAGTATGACCTATTGTATAATTTTGATAATATTCTTCTGTTAATACTTCTACTTCTTTATTTAAAAATAATTCATTATATTGTTGCTCTAAAACTTTTGATAATTCTAATAATTTGTGGGCTCTTTCTTTTTTTATTTTACCATCTATTTGAGGCATTAAACTAGAAGCAGTTCCACTTCTTAAAGAATATGGAAATACATGAATTTTACTAAATTTAATTTCTTGACAAAAATTTAAATATTTAGTAAATTCTTCTTCGGTTTCATAAGGATGACCTACAATTGCATCAGTAGTTATAGAAATATTAGGTCTTATAGCTCTTATTTCGTTAATTTTAGCTTTAAAATAAGCTGTATCATATTTCCTATTCATTCTTTTTAAAACGGTATCACTACCACTTTGAAGAGGTATATGAAGATGATCACATATTTTAGGTATATCTTTTAAAGTTTCTAAAAATTTTTTATTTAATTCTGTTATTTCAATACTTGATATTCTAATTCTTTTTAAATTTTCGATTTTATTTAATTCTCTTAATAAATCACTTAAATCATGATTATTAGAATTATAAGAACCTGTATGAATACCTGTTAATACTATTTCTTGATGGTTATTAGCAACAAGTATTTTCGCTTCTTCAATTACATCTAAAAAATCTTTACTTCTGATATCGCCTCTAGTATAAGGTATTATACAATAAGAGCAAAAATTATTGCATCCATCTTGAATTTTAATAAATGCTCTAGTATGACTAGTAAATTTTTTAACATGCATATTTTCAAATTCCAAAGCACGATTATTATTAAAATAAATATAATTGGTTTTATTTTCTAAATAATTATTTATTAATGTAACTATTTTACTTTTATTTTGATTACCTATTAAAATATTTATATCTAAATCTTGATATTTAGCTTGATTATTTTGAGCACTGCAACCACACACGACTAAAATGCTATCTTTATTTTCTCTTCTTTCTTTTCGAATTATTTTTAAAGATTTAGAATCAGCCATATTGGTTACACTACATGTATTTATAATGATAATATCGGGTTTTTCTTCATCATAAATAAAACTATTTTTCAATAGTTCTTCTTTAATATATTCACTTTCATATGTATTTACTTTACAGCCTAAAGTTATTATTTTAAATTTCATTTAAATCCCCCCAAAGTTTTTAATTTAATGTTTGTTGTAAGGTTTTTAAAGCTTGTAAAAAGGCCTCTTCTTTTTCATAAGAAATAACTGTTACATGGATATCTCTTTTTTCTTCTATTTCTTTATTGGTTAAATTATCTAAATCTACTTTTTTAATAGTTAAATCATCCATATTTTCTTCTTCACTATAATTTATAGCAAAATCATTTTTCTTGGATAATAATTCTTCATAACTTATAATAGCTTTTTCTTCTTGTTCTTCTTCATAATTATTTAAATTAATGGTGCTAGGTTCAGAAGCTTCTAAAGCCGCGGTTATTTCTTTTAATTTTTCAGCTTCGGTTTTAGGTTCCTCGATTAAAGGTTCGTTACTTATTTCTTCGTATTTATTTTCTTCAATAAAATAAACTAAAGTGATTACAAGGAGCATTAAGGCTAAAACCGCAAAAAAGAAAACTATATCGACAAATTCTAGAGATTTTATAAAACTTATAACATCATAAATAATACTCATATTTATCACCACATCTATATTTTATCAAATAATTTTAGAACTTTAAAGTATTTACATGTATTTAGCATATATTTTACACTTTTTTATTTTTCATTTATTTTATAAGGATTATCTATAGTTCCATCACCAGTTACAGTTACTTTTTTAATAATATTTATGACGGGTCTTAATCCTCGATATAAATTACCACTCGTAGAATCAATTATTTTACCTGATGAATTAACGGCAAAAGGATAATAATTGCCATCTTTGGTTTTAGATAAATTGGATGTCCACCACACATTATTGATATCTTTATTATATAAATAATAACTAGTATTATCATCTTCAAAATTAGCTCCAGCATAAACTACTTCATCGGCAGTTATTAAACCAATTTTACTGCTGTAACTTTCTCCTAAACAATTAAATGTAGGTATTTTATTACTTACAAGTCTAGAGTTAGCATTATAAGTTTTATTAATATTACTTCCACTTCCCGCATTTTCAACACAAAATTTAGAAGTTAATATATAATTATCATAATTAGTTAAAGTACTTTCATAAAAAGAATTTAAACTTTCATTTATTGTTAATTTTTCATAATTTTCAAGATCTTTAAAAGTAGAATTATAATTAGTTAATTCATTAGATAATTTATTTAAAATTAATTTAACAGTACCATTACCATTAATTCTTACTATTCGCCATGAAGTACCTGCAAATTCAACATAATTATTGGGAACATTACCTCTAAAATAATAAGTTAAACCATAATCATCAATATCTTCAATTAAACCTTCATTAGTTGTAGCAATATTAGTTCCTACTTTAGTGCTAGGTTTTTCTTTTATTTCATTATCATTAATTATTGTTGATGCAAAATATTCTTCTAATTCATTTACTTTATTAATTTTTAATTTAAAAGCAGTATTATTAATATTAGTTATTTTAAATGTATAATTATGAGTAACTCCTGCTTTAATTAAAATATTATCAGCTAAAATATTGTTATTTTCATCGATATTAGTATTAGTTATTTTTATATCAGCTTCTTTTGATGTTATTTCATATATAATATCATGATTAAATCTTTTTAATTCATCATAAGTTATTTCATAATAAATATCTTTAGAACCACTGTTGGTTACTGAAAAAGTATAAGTTCCATCATGAGAAATTGTATTACTATCAATATAATTTATAGATAAATCATCGACCACTACTACTTCGGTACCCGAATTAATTACTTTATCATAAAAAAGATAAGCAATGCCTATAAAACCACAGATTGCTATTAAAAAACCAATAAAAGTTAAACTTCTTTTATAAATTATTTTCATAATAATTTCCCCTTTTAATTTAGTATACCGAGAATTAGAATAATTGTCAATTTATACTTTTAAAAATGCTTTATTTTGACATTTTATTTATATGCGTTAATAATTTTAATTTATAACTTTAATTTTATTATATTCTAAACATTTAGTTTTTTCGCATATTTCACGTTAATTATATCAATTAATATTATAAGTGTCAAACAAAAAATTAGAGATTAAACTTAAACTCTAATTCTTTTTTAAGTTCCTGTTTTCGGTTAGGCCGGAATCACCGCTTTTATTAAATTCCTGTTTTCGGTTTGGTCGGAATCACCGCTTTTATTAAGTTCCTATTTTTGGTTAGGTTGGAATCACCGCTTTTTTATTGCACTTTTAAGTACATTTTAATTTTAACATAAGGAATTTATTTTGTCAAATTGTTATGCTGGAGCATTTAAATTATTTACCATATCAGGTGTTGGTGTTCCTTCAGTTACATAATTATTAGCAACTGGAGTACTATTTATATTAGTACTGTTACTTTCAGCCCAACAACCAGATACATTACAGTTAGTACTATATGGCATTGGATCAGGCATTTCTAATTTACTAATCATTGGTATTTTAAAAGCTCCTCCAAAGGCAACACAGTTACCAGGTTGTAATATTTTCATTTTTTCAATAACATCAGAACTAATATTAGGTAACATTTCTTCAATATATTTTATATCTTTAGGATGGGTCATTTTAAATATTAAAAAGTTAGAACATTGAGCTATTACAGTATCGCTTATTTCAACTGGTCTTTGACTTATAATATCTAAAATTACACCATATTTTCTTCCTTCTTTAGCTATACGATCAAAAATATTATAACCTAATAAGAAAGTATCTGTATCAGCTTGAATATATCTATGGGCTTCTTCTAAAAATAGATGAAAAGGAATAGTTGCTCGATTAGTTAAACTTTTAGCATAATCAAATAATAATTTAGATATTATTTTAACTATTACTTTAGCAATAGCATCATCTATATCTTCTAAGTTTATATTAACAATTTGCGCTCTACTATTATCTTTTTTGCATAATTCTTCAATGAATTCCGCTGTACTTGTATATTTAGAACCATCAAAGTAATTATTTACACGACCACTTATAATTGTATTTAATCTTACTTGTAAAATCATAGCTTCATTATACATCATTTGATTACCTTGAAATCCTTCACTTATTAAAGTAAATTCTAAAGCATTAGCTAAATCTTTTAAAGTGTAAAAACTTCTTTCAGGAACTTTAATTGATTCAATTGTTTCATCAATATGTTTTAAAATATATTCGGTAATTAACACAGATTCTCCAAAGTTACCATTAGAATCTATCTCAAAACATTCACTAAAACTTCTAGTATAACCAAGACCTGGAATAACTGAATCAAAATTAAATTCATTAGTATGACATACTTCAATTACTTTAAATATTTCATTCTTTTTATAACTTGTAGTCATATTACTAAATAAAATAGCAATTAAAGCTTTTGCGATTAAATGATTTTTATATTTAGTTACTTCTTCCCCTTCACTAGCAAATATTTTAGCATATTTAATACTTCTTTCTAGAATAGGTAATTGAGAATGACTTGATGCTTGAAGAAGTAAAGCTATATCATCTAATGTAAGTAAATTAACAGGTATTTTAAGTAAATAATCAGTTGGTTCTGTTGGATTTGTTGTAATAAATTTATAATTGTATGCAGGATTTATTTTATTTAGTGAACCAAAAGCATTTTTATATTCACCATAAGCATCAAAGAAAAACATATTAGCATTATAAGTTGTAACTTTTGGATTATTAAATATATTTTGGATTATTCTTGATACTCCACATGATTTACCAGAACCAGAATTGCCAAAAATAGCTAAATGATTGGAAAATAAACTATTTATATCAGGACATATTTGAAATCCTTTATAAGTTGCACTAGTACCTAAAACAAAACTTTTACTAGTTAATGTTCCTACTAATTCTTGAAGTTCTTCACCATTTATAATTCTTAATTTACTGGATAATAAAGGTTTTCTAATAACACCATTAACATATCTTTTACCAGCAAATTCTCCTAAAAAGCGAATCTTTATTTCTTCATCATTTAACTCTACTACTTCACCTAAAATACGTTGTTCTTTTTCTTCAAATATTACATGAACATTCATTAAATCGGCAGTTATAGTATCTTTACTTATATTTTCAACATGAGCTATATTATCACTAATATATAAAATTTTACCAAATATCATTCTATCAACCTACTTTAAATGTATTATATCACGATTAATTAATAAAAAAAAGATAATTATTTATTTTTATCTTAAAATTATAAATCTTGCCTCTATATAAATTTGAAACATTAACAATATATATATTAGAAAAATATTAACGTCGAATGGATTTGCTATAGAGGCAAGTTATTTTTTTAAATTAAGAAACTGTATATGGTGAACTTATTATTCCACTTCCTGATAAAGTTACATCAGCCTTCAGATTTATTACTGGGCGCACACCACCATCAGTGTTGGCCACGTAGGTGTTGCTGAGGTAGCCAG
>CANQMC010000013.1 GCA_947624855.1 uncultured Bacilli bacterium
AGATGAAATTAATAGCGAAGGGAGATGAGAACATGGAAGCAGCAATAGAATATGCCAGAGAATTAGTAGAAGAATCAGCCAAAAACGGAGTAGAAAGATACCTATTTAACTTAAAAAGAGAATCATATGACAAAGGAGAAGAAAAAGGAATATCACAAGGATTAAAACAAGGCAAAAAAGATGAAAAAGTTGAAATAGCTAAAAATTTATTAAATCTAAATACTGATGTAAACACTATATCAATAGCTACTGGACTATCTATTAAAGAAATTGATAAGTTAAAATAATAAAAATAAATAATTATTAAAAAAATACTAGATTTTTTTAATAATTTTAAATATAATAATTTTATTATTTTTTAGGAGTGGTTGAATGAAAAATTATGGACTTCAAAAATTTAAAAAATCAAACGTCGATAATTTTACTTCTGATATAGGAATTAAAATTAGAAGAAAAATAAATCCTTTTTTAAGGCCAATTTTAAAAATGGCTACTAAAGGAAATATAATTATTGATTCTTATCCCAAACTTGATGATAATAAGCCCTATATTTTTGTATCTACTCATTATTTTGTCGAAGATGCTATTGCCAATCTTTCATCTATTGATCGAAATGCTTATGCTTTATTTGGAACAACTGACCAATTAGAAGTTAATAAAGAAGTATATTTTGCTTGGCTAAATGGTTTTATTTATGTTGATCGCCTAAATGAAGAAAGCCGCAAATCCGCTCTTTTAAAAATGGAAAGAATTCTTAAAAATGGTAGTAGTGTTTTAATTTACCCTGAAGGAGGATTTAATAACACTGACAATCTTTTATGTTTAAAATTATTTGCAAGCCCTTATTATTTATCACTTATGACTAATTGTTTAGTAGTACCAATTACACCATTTTTAGTTGACCAAAACATTTATATAAGGGTAGGAGAACCTCTTGATTTAACAATTTATGAAAAAAAAGAAGGGTTAAGTATTTTGCGAGATATTTTAGCCACTCAAATTTATGAAATGATTGAAACTTACACTCCTTTAACTTCTAGAAAAGCTTTAGGGAAAGATCCTAAACTTGATTATATGGAACAAAGAAGACAAGAATATTTAAAAACCAACTGGACCAAAGATATATGGGAAGAAGAATTGACAAGATATTATGATCAAGATGATTTAGAATTTATAAATGTTACAAATAGTATGGATGATATTAAAATAAATAAAAATAATCAAGAAATAATGGCTCCTATATTAGTAAGAAGACTCGAACAAAAAAAATATGATTTCAAATCATATATGCACCAAAATTGGCAAAAAAAATAATATTTACTATTAAAAAATTATATGATATAATTCATTTGAAAAAATAAAGGAGTATAAAAATGAATTATTTTTCTTTAGAGTTTGAAATACCATTAGTTTCATTTATTTTTATCATAATACTAAATATTAATTATTTTTCTAAAAAAAGAATTCAACTAATAGAAAATAAAATGTATGAAATTATTTTAATAATGTCTTTAATAATTTCAAGTGTTGACACTTTTGTCCATATTATAGGAGCTTATAACACTTTAGATATTATTTATTTAAAATATTTTAATATTGTTGAATTAGCAAATAAAATTATGTCTATTGGCTTTATAATTATTTTTAGTTGCTTATTTTGTTATACTTATTTAATTTCATATAATAAAGAAAAATATCGAAAATTATTTTTATCTGTAATTAGTATAGATTTAATTTTATTAATTATTATGCTTTTTACCCATATAAATATTAATGAAATAGGTAATGTCAGAAATGTTTCAGGATCTACAATAATTTTAGGTTATTTTGTTGTAGCTATATATATTTTAGGAACTATAATTTTATCTTTAAAAAATTTTAAGAAAAAAGATAAAAGATTTTATGCTATATTTTTAATATTAATCATGATGACAATCCTTTATATATTATCAATTTTAATTAGAGGTTTAATAATATATGATTTAATTATTGCTTTATTATGTTATATTATGTATTTTACTATTGAAAATCCCGATATTAAATTAGTAAATAAATTAAATTTAGCTCTTATAAATTCTTCTAAATTAGCCCAAGCTCAAAAAGAACTTTTAATCAGCATGTCCCATGAAATAAGGACACCTTTAAATGCCATCGTTGGTTTTAGTGAGTTAATTGAAGAATCAAATACTTTAAAAGAAGCTAAGGAAAATGCGCATGATATTATTGAAGCATCTGACAATCTTTTAAAAATGGTTAATAATATTGTTGATATATCTAAAATAAATACCGATGAAATGACTATAAACAATAAAGAATATAATTTAAATAAGTTAATTGAAGAAGTAATAAGTCCGTTTGAATACAAAATAAAAGAAAAAAATTTAAAATTAATTATTAAAAAAAATAAACTTCCTCAAGCTTTAATTGGAGATTATATCAAAATAAAAAGAATTTTATTTAATATTTTAGATAATGCTGTTAAATACACTAATAAAGGTTATGTAAAATTAACAGTTAATACCAAAATAATTAACAATAAATGTAATATTAAATTTATTATTGAAGATACTGGTATTGGAATTAATAACAACATAAAAAATAAATTATATAATAATTTTACTCGTGCTGAAGAAAATATTAATGGAAATATATCAGGTCTAGGTTTAGGTTTACCATTAACCAAAAATTTAGTAGATCTTTTAAAAGGTTCTATTAAAATAGAAAGTAACGAAAATAAAGGCACCAAAGTTATAATAGTTTTAAAAGAGAAAGTAGGTAATAAAAAATGAAAGCTTTAATTGTTGACGATAATAATATAAATTTAAAAGTGGCCTCTAAAATGCTTGAAAAAGAAGGCTTACAAGTAGATACAGTCTTAAGTGGTAAAGAGTGTCTAGAAAAAGTAAAAAATAGTAATTATGATATAATATTTATGGATATTATGATGCCTGAAATGGATGGCAAAGAAACTTTTAGTAAATTACAAGAAATCGAAGGATTTAACACACCTGTAGTTACTTTAACTGCAGATACAGAAGAATCAAAAGAAGAATACTTAACTAAATATCATTTTAATGGTTATTTATCTAAACCTTTAAG
This sequence comes from uncultured Bacilli bacterium, assembly GCA_947624855.1. GTDB lineage: Bacteria > Bacillota_I > Bacilli_A > RF39 > UBA660 > Caccenecus. The sequence continues at coordinate 3,100 of CANQMC010000013.1, forward strand.
AATAGAAGAATTAAAAAAGGTATTAAATAAAATAAAAACTCCTTAATTAGGAGTTAATTTCTTAATGGCGCCCAATGTAGGACTCGAACCTACGACCTAACGGTTAACAGCCGTGCGCTCTACCGACTGAGCTAATTGGGCATTGCTATTAAATTATATTAAATATTATACTGAATGTCAACCATTTTATACCAAAAAATTATAAAAATTAATTCTTGACTAAATTGAATATGCTTGTTAAGATATTAATTAGAAGAAGTAGGTTGATAAAAATGTCAAAAACTATGATTATAATTACAAATAACAGCAATAAACAAAAAATACTTAAAAGTTTAAGTAAAGAAAAAAAACTTTTAAATTTAAAATTTTACACTTTTAATGAACTTAAAAAAAATCTTTTTTTTGATTATGATAATAAAGCTATAGAGTATTTAATAAATAATTATCATATAAATATAGAAATTGCTTTAACCTATTTAAATAATTTATATTTTTTAAAAGAAATAAACAATGAAAAAATAATTTTTTTAAATAATATAAAACAAGAATTAGAAAATAATAATTTATTAATTAAAAATAAAATGTTTAAAGAATATATAAAAGATAAAGAAATAATTGTTTATGGTTACAATCATTTAACTAAAGAGCAAGAATTAATCATAAAATCATTAAATAAAGAAGTAACTTATCAAAATGATTTAAAAAAATATATACCAACTGTTTATGAAGCAAATGATATAAATGAAGAAGTAGAGTTTGTAGTAACTAAGATAAGTGAATTATTAAATCATAAAGTAGATATTAATAAAATTAAAATTATAATAAATGATGATTATAAAAATATAATAAGAAGATATTTTAATATTTTTAATATTCCCTTAAATATGAATGAAGAATATTTATTTTCTAGTACTTTTATTGCTCAAGAATTTTTAAATAATACATCTAAATATAACTTAATTGATAATATAAATATTTTAAAAGAAAAATATACTAATTTAAATGATTTAATAAACGTTATTAATAAATCAAGTTTAGTATCTGATAATAATCGTTTAACATTTATTAAACATGATTTAAAAAATACTAAAATAAAAGATAATTATTATGATAAAGCTGTAAATATTACCAATATTAATGATTATTTTAAAGATGATGAATATGTATTTTTATTAGGTTTTAATATTAATTTTTATCCTGAAATTAAAAGAGATGATGCATATTTAAGCGATAATATTAAAGATTTATTAAGCCTAGATACTAGTACAAATTATAATAATATTACGAAAGAAAACTTAAAATCAAAAATTTTAGCAATAAAAAATTTAACCATAACTTATAAATTAAAAAGTTCAAGTGGCATATTTTATCCTTCAATATTAATAAATGAAATGGATTTAGAAGTAAATAAAATAGAACTTAATAGACAATTATCCTATTCTAAATTAAATACTAAGCTTTTATATGCTCATGATTTAGATTTATTTAATAAATATAATATTATAAGTGAAAATTTAAGCCTTTATCAAAATAATTTAAATATAGACTATAAAACTTATAATCATAAATTTAAAGGATTAAATAAAAATTTATTAAAAGATCATCTTAATCATGAACTAACACTCGCGTACACTAACATGGAAAGTTACAATGAATGTGCTTTTAAATATTATATTCAAAAAATTTTAAAATTAGATATTTATGAAGAAAACTTTAAAACTATTATTGGTAATATAGTTCATCATATTTTAGAATTAGGAATATTAAAAGATATTAATATTGAAAAAGAAATAATTAATTATGTAAAAGAAAAAGATTATAATTTAAGTAGTAAAGAATACTTTTATTTAGAAAAATTAAGTTCTGAATTAACTCAAATATTAAATATTATAAAAGACCAAAAAACACACTCTAAATTAACAAATTATTTATTTGAAAGTGAATTATATGTTTATAAAGATCAAGATGATATGAAAATAACTTTTAAAGGTTTAATAGATAAAGTTATGTATACGAAAAATGAAAATATATTAGCTATTGTCGATTATAAAACTGGCGATACTAAAATAACATTAGATAATTTAAAATATGGTTTAAATATTCAATTACCGATATATTTATATTTATTAAAAAAATCTGATCGTTTTAAAAATTCTTTAATCGCGGGTTTTTACATTCAAAAAGTATTTGATAAAATTCCTAACATAACAGAACATAAAACTTTAAATGAAATAAAAAAAGATAATATGCGTTTAAGGGGTTATACCAACAGTGATCCATCCATTATTGAAATGCTTGATGATGATTACTTAAATAATCATATTATTAAAGATTTAAAATTTAAAAAAGATGGTGAGATGCAAAAAACAACTAAAATTTTATCGAATAAAGAAATGGATGAATTAGCTTTAAATGTTGAAGAACAAATAGATAAATGTATAAACAATATTATAAAGGCCAATTTTTTTATCAATCCTAAAGTTTTAAATACCAAAAACATTGCTTGTGAATATTGTAAATTTAAAGATATTTGTTTTAAAGAAAAGCAAGATGAAATAATACTAGGAGGTGAAGATTATGAAATGGACAACTGAGCAACTTGAGGCCATTAATGAAGAGGGCACAAATATTATTGTTTCTGCCGGCGCAGGATCTGGCAAAACTGCTGTTTTATCTGAAAGAGTTTTAAGAAAAGTACAAGAAGGAATAGATATAAGAAATATTTTAATATTAACATTTACCAATGAAGCTGCTGGAGAAATGAAAGAAAGAATCCGTAAAAAACTTACAAAAAATAAACTTTATAAAGAACTTGTTTATTTAGATTCAGCTTATATAACTACTTTTGACGCTTATGCTCTTTCGATGGTTAAAAAATATCATTATCTTTTAAATATACCAAGAAATATTAGTATTATTGATTCTTCAATTATTGATTTAGAAAAAGAGCGGTTAATTGAAGAAATATTTAAAGAATTATATGATGCAAAAGATCCTGATTTCTTAAAATTAATTGGTGATTTTACTAATCGTGATGATCAAATTATCAAAGAAGCCATCTTAAATATTAATAAAGAATTAGATTTAAAATACTCTAAAAAAGAATATTTAGAAAACTATTTAACCACTTATTTTAGTGATAATTATATTGATAATTTATTGCAAGAATATTTTCTTTATTTAAAAGAATTAACCCAAGATATAGAAAATGATATTTATGCTTTAGAAAGTTTAGTTGATGAAAAACTATATCTTAAGTTATATGAAAAATATAGTCCAATATTTAATCCCAAAACTTATAATGATTTATATAATAAAAAAATAGGCACTATCCAATTTCGCAATATCCCCGAAGAAGCAATTCCCTATAAAGAATCTTTAAAAGAAAAAAAAGAAGAATTAGAAAAATCAACAATATATACTTTAAAAGAATTAAAAGATCAAATAAAAAGTACTTATCCTTATCTAAAAATTATAATTAAAATAATATTAGAATTAGATAAAAGATTAACTTATTTTAAAAATAACAATGCTTCTTATGAATTTATTGATATTGCCAAAATGGCTATTAAAATAGTTAAAGAACATCCTAAAATAAAAGAAGAACTTAAATTAACTTATAATGAAATTTTAATAGATGAATATCAAGATACAAATGATTTACAAGAAATGTTTATAAGTGAAATAGCTAATAATAATGTTTATATGGTTGGGGATATTAAACAATCAATATATCGTTTTCGCAATGCTAATCCTACAATATTTAAAGAAAAATATGATAATTATAAACAAGAAAATGGTGGTAAAAAAATAGATTTATTAAAAAATTTTCGTTCTAGAAATGAAGTATTAACCAATATAAATGAAATATTTAATTTAATCATGAGTGATGATTTTGGCGGAGCAAATTACCAAAAAGAACATCAAATGCACTATGGTAATCTAGCTTATAGCAATGAAGGAACAAATAACAACAATAATAATTTAACTATTTTAAAATATGAATCAAACCCAGATTTTACTGATTTAGAAATTGAAGCTTTTACAATTGCCCAAGATATCAAAGAAAAAATAAAAAATAATTATCAAGTATTTGATTTTGAATTAAATAAAAATCGTAATGCTACCTATCAAGATTTTTGTATAATTTTAGACCGTGGCACTGATATGCCCGAATATAAAAAAATATTTGAATATTTAAATATTCCTTTAGAAGTTTATAAAGATAGTAATTTAATAAACAATAATGATATATTAATAATAAAAAATATTTTAGGTTTAATTTTAAATATTAAAGATAATTTATATGATCAAAATACTCGTTATTATTTTGTTAGTATTGGTCGAAGTTTTGTTGGTAATTTAAATGATAATGAAATATTAAAATTATTAGATACAAATACTTTTTATCAAACATCTATTTATCAAAAATGTTCTAAATTAACTCAAGATATAGAACTAAAAACTCCATCAAGTATTTTAAATGAAATATTTACAACTTTTAATTTTTATGAAAATATTATTACAACTGGTGATATTTCTTCATCTTTATTTCGTTTAGATTATTTAAAAGAATTAGCTACTAATGTTGAAAAACTTGGCTATACTATTGAAGATTTTAAAGATTATTTAAATGATATGATTAATAAAGATAATGAAATAAGATATAAAGAAAGTAGGGGCATGGGGAATTCTGTTAAAATTATGAATATCCATAAATCAAAAGGTTTAGAATTTCCAATATGTTATTATGCTGGTTTAAAAAAGAAATTTAATCTAAAAGATTTACAAAATAGATTTATGTTTGATAATAAATATGGCATATTAACTCCATTTTATAATGAAGGAATAGGAACTCTTATAACTAAAACTTTAATTAAAAGAAAATACTATCAAGAAGAAATATCAGAAAAAATACGTTTATTTTATGTTGCTTTAACTAGAGCCAAAGAAAAATTAATAATGGTTTTACCAACCTTTCAAAAAGAATATCAAGAAAATAATCATGTAACTAATCTTACAGCTTTAAAATATCGTTCTTTTTATGATTTTTTAAATTCAATATCTTTAAATTTAGCTAAATATTCTACACTTATAAATCTTGATAATTTAGGTTTAACTAAACAATACAATCATTTAACTATTAATTCAAATTATAATGAACCATCTTTAAAACATATAACTTTTAAAGAAAATAATATTAATTCTAATTTAATAACTAATAAACATGCATCAAAAACAATTAATAATTTAATTTCCAAAGAAGAAGCCAAAACTTTAGAATATGGAACTCTTATGCATCAAGAATTAGAAATGACTAATTTTAAAAATGAAAATATAACCAATGATTTAAAAACCAAATTTGATTTTCTAAATGCTAATATTTATCAAGAATTAGAATTTATTTTTGAACAAAACAATACTGAATATCATGGTATTATTGATTTAATGTTAGAATATGATAATGAAATAAAAATAATTGATTATAAATTAAAAAATATAAATGATGAAGCATATTCTAAACAATTAAGTATTTATTATGAATATTTAAAAACTATTTCTAAAAAAGAAATTAAACTTTATTTATATTCTATTATAGATAAAGAAATAAAAGAAATAGAATATGTAAAAGTAATATAAAATAATTTTAAAATTATTGAGTTAATTTAAATAATATGATAATATAATTACATAAGGAGGATTATTTATGAACTGGGCATTAATAATTATTTTAGCTATTATTGTTATTATTGTTTTATGGGTTATTGCTACTTATAATTCTTTAATTACTTTCCGCAATCGGGTAAAAGATTCTTGGAGTCAAATAGATGTTCAATTAAAAAGAAGATTTGATTTAATTCCAAATTTAGTAGAAACCGTAAAAGGTTATGCTAAACATGAAAAAGAAACTTTAGAAGAAGTAATTAATGCTCGTAATAGCTATTTATCAGCAACATTACCAGAAGATCAAATGAAAGCCGATGGAGCTCTTACCAAAGCTGTAAATAAATTATTTGCTTTATCAGAATCTTATCCTGATTTAAAAGCTAATACTAATTTTACAGATTTACAAAATAGTTTAAAAGAAACTGAAGATAAGATTGCTATGTCACGTCAATTTTATAACGATGTTGTCTTACAATATAATAATAAAATTGAAATGGTACCTTCTAATATTGTTGCTAACATTTTCAAATTTCAAAAAGAAACTTTCTTTCAAGTTAATGAAGAAGAAAAAGAAAATGTTAAAGTTAAATTTTAGGCTTACCTAGTAAGTCTTTTTTTAAAGGAGAGTTAAAATGAAAAAATTTTTAATCTTTATATTAGTTTTATTTTTTCCATGTATTGTAAATGCTGATGAAGTAAATTATGATATTACTAATTTTTTAGTTGAAAGTAATATTTTAGATAATGGTGATTTACATGTTAAAGAATTAATTGTTTTAGATGGTAATTTTAATGGTTATGAAAGAGATATTTTATATGCAAATGAAATACTAGAAGAAGGAGAAAGCTTTGCTAATAATATTCTTTATAATGCTTCAGATATAACCAATTTAACTATTAAAGCCAAATATGTTAAAGATGTAAGTTATGAAACTTTTAAAGATAATGATTTTACCACATTTACTAATACAAGTACTGCCCAAAATGGTGATAAAGGAAAATATATAACTACTCATTTAACTAATGGTTATCGTTATCGTATGTATTATAAATCTAATAATAATAAAGTAGCTTTTTATTTAGATTATATTATTAAAGATGTAGTAGTTCTTCACAATGATGTTGCTGAGTTATATTGGACATTTATTCCTAAAGGCTTTGAAAATGATTTAAATAATATTGAAATAAAAGTTTATTTACCAAATGCTGATAATACTAATAATTTTTATTTTTGGGCTCATGGTAATTTAAATGGTGATATCACAAAATTAAATAATAATTCAGGTGTTTTGGCCTCAATTAATTCTGTTTTTCCAGGTGAAAGTGTTGATCTAAGATTAACCTTTAATAAAGAATTAATAAATAATCTAACCACCATAAAAAGAAGTAACACTGAAGCCTTACCTAAAATAATGGAAGTAGAAAAAGAAAGAGCTGATATAGCTAATAGACTTCGAAAAAATTTATTATTTAAATATAATTTTGTCAAATATGGAACTATAACTTTATATATTTTAATTTTAACTTTAGGCATATTTATTTATTTTAAATATGGAAAAAGTCCTAAAAGTACTTATTACTCTAAATATAATCGAGAATTTATCGATGATTATAATGTTGAAGTAATAGATTACTTAATGCATAAAAAAATAACTCCTAATGCGATGAGTGCTTCAATTATGAATTTAATTTATAAAAAGAATATTAAAGCAACTGAAATAAAAAATCTCAAAAGTAATAAAAAAGAATATGAATTTACTTTAGAAAATACAGATAATTTAAATGAAAGTGAAAATATCTTAATTGAATTTTTATTTGATAAAGTAGGTAATAAAGAAATAGATAATAAAAAAGCTTTTACCACTCAAGATTTAAAATCATATGCCAGTGGAACTAAAACTTGTGATACTTTCTTAAATAGTTATACTAAATGGCAAAATGATGTTTTAAATAAAGGTAAAAATGAAAACTTTTATGAAAAGAGTCCTAAACCCCCAATTATAGGAATAATAATTACTGGTCTAGGTTTAATTATATCTTTTCTTGCCTTCAATAATGGTGTTAATTTTATACCAACTTATTTCTTAATATTTGCTGTTATTATATTTTTAATTTATACACTAAATGTTGATAAAAAAACAATTAAAGGAGCAGAACATTATGCTAAATGGCAAGCCTTTAAAAACTTTTTAGAAGACTTTGGTACTTTTGAATTAAAAGAATTACCAGAAATTATTCTTTGGGAAAGATATTTAGTATATGCTACCATCTTTGGTATAGCCGATAAAATTGAAAAGAGTATGAATGTTAAAATAAAAGAAATGGATATTAATAATTTAGAATATGATTATTATCCATCATACATATATATAAATATTGGTTCTTCTATCAATAGTAGTATTAATAATGCTATATCTAGTGCTTATCAAAGTCAAGCAGCCAATTATCAAAATAGTCATTCAAACATGTCATCAGGTGGAGGCTTTGGAGGAGGCTTCTCATCTGGCGGTGGTTTTGGTGGAGGCGGTGGAGGCGGCCGCGGCTTCTAATAAACTAATTAAAATAAAAAAAGTTAATCATCATTAAGATTAATTTTTTCTTTTTAAGTAAGAAATATAAATAATTATAATAATTAATTAATAGTTTTAAATTCTCGATATATACTATAATCAAAATCATGTTCTGTACTAGTAATATTACTATCAGCAGTTTTTAATTCATTAGTATCAATAAGGAAATATTTATGATATAAATAATTTTTATTATCACTACTAACCGGATCATCCCAAGTTAAATCTAAATGTAACCATTCAGTATTTAATTTCACAGCGTTCCATACATGACCTGAATTTTCTTTATTAGTTGTGGCAATTTTATAATTTTCATAACCCATTTTTGTTAAAAATATTGCCATTAAATCAGTATAACCATTGCAAGTAGCTAAATGATTAAAAAGGGTACCATAAGCATTAAAACTTTTTTTATTTTTATCATTATCAACATCATATTTAGTATTATTAATTATATAATCATGAATTGTTTTAATTTTATCATAATCATCTTTAACATCTTTAGTAATTAATTTTTTAATTAATTTATCAACTTCCTCATTAATTTCTTTTTTTTCTTGTTCGGTATAAATATATTTTATTTCCATAGTAACTTCACCCGAATCTGATATATCCGTTACAATACTTTCAAAAGAATTAAAAGGATGCACAAAATTATTTAAATGAGTTAAAAGATTTTCATCTTTACTAATTACTTCTACATCACTTAAACAATTAGTATATTCTTTAGGACAATAAAAAGTAAAATTATTCATTCCATTATTTAAAACAGTATAAAAAACATTTAAAATATCTTGTTTACCATAAGTTGTAAATTTATTAGTATTACTTACAAAACCATAATTCTTTTGATGATAATCTTCATTATAAACTATCGAACTAGAATTAGGATGATTTAAAATTATAATTATTTTATTAGTTATTTTATTTATATTTAAAAGACAAAATAAAATACTTAATATACAAATAATTGGTATTAAAAACTTTTTCATCACATCACCATTTTAAGTATAACAAAAAAATATGAGGTTTACAATTATTACTTCATATTTTTTACTTTATTAGATAATCTACTTTTTTGTCTATCAGATGTATTCTTTTTAACTAAACCTTTACTAACCGCGCGGTCTAAATATTTTTGTACATCTTTAAATAAAGTATTGGCAAGTTCTTTATCACCAGAAGCGATAGCTTTTTCATTTTCTTTAATTAAATTTTTAACTCTTGCTTTAAGTTCATGATTATTATCAGTCTTTTTAGCAATAACTTTAATTGCTTTTTTAGAGCTTTTAATATTTGCCATGGAAACACTCCTTCCTTGATTCAGTATTCATTTTATCAAACAATCTATATTTTTTCAAGCTTTTTAGGGAAAAACTTGATAAATAAATAATTTATGATAAAATATATGCAATTCCAGAAGGTGGTTATGATGAATTTTGAAAGTGATTTATTAAAAGCTAAATTTGATAAAGCATCTTATGAAAAATTTAAACATTCAGTTAATAATATATATTGGGATTGTCTTACCAAATATAGTTATTTAAATATTAAAAAAGAAATATGGGAAAAATTACTTAACTCTATTATAACAAAATTATTGAAAAGTAAAATTAAACCAATCGATTATGCCAAAAATATTAAAATAGAATTAAATGATGCTGTTATAGATTTTATTAAAATAAAAATAGCTAAAAATCAAACATATTTTATTAATAATATTTTATTAGAATTAAAAACCAAATATAAAAATTCTATTCAAATTTTAAGAGAGCTTTTTAATATTTTAAACAAAATGCATATTACACTAACAGATAATTTTTATGAAGCTATTTTAAAACAAGAAAAATTATTTGTAGATTTATTAAATGATGCAACTTCTATTCCCTTAAATTTAAAAGATTTAAAAGCCTATCTTAAAGATTATTATGATGTATTTATTATATCTAAACCTTTTAACTTAGATTATAATAAAAATAAACAACTATGTATTTATATTGCTAATTTAATGGATATACCTAAATATTTATTAATTAATCCTGAAGAATTTAAAGAAAAAAATAGAGAAATGTTTAATAAATTTCATTTTTTAGTATCTAATTATAATAATTTAAAATATATTAAAGAGATATGTCTCCAAATTGCTCAAGATATTACTGATCTTAATCTTGATCGAGTAATATTTTCACTTCCTTTAAATAAAATAAATGATTTATTAATTGCCTTTTATGAATATCAAAATAAATATAATAAAGATAATACATTTATTTATGATTTAATAACTAAAGCAAGAACAACTCCAATTAAAGTTATTTCTAAAAAACCTAAAGAATCTAAACCTAAAAATGATAATGATATTTATCTTTTATATAAGGAGTTTCCTGCTGATACTATAAGTAAAGATAAACGAAATGAAATAGTAAATATTTTAAAAAATTGTTTACCTAAAGATAGATTAATAAACTTATTGGATTATTTAAATGGTAATTTAACTAATGAATCTCAAAAATCTCAAGCAGAATATGATTTAAATATTTTAACAAAACGTTATAATGAATATTTAGAAACTCAAATATTAAATAAACGAAAAATCAAAAATTTATATAATTATTTTTATGTTGGAAAATACGCAATTACTTCTGAAAAAGAAAAAATAGTTAATAAAATATTTAAAGAATTACCAATCGAAAGTCAAAAACTTATTGAAAATTATTTAAATGGTGAATATCCTCGTGATTCTATCTCTGAATCTGCTGCTTTAGATGAATTAGAAAAAATGAAGAAAATTTATGATGAATTATATAATAATTATTTATCAAACATATATAATCGTTTTAGAGATGTTCCTAATATAAGCTTTGAAGAAAAAAAGAAGATTATTGATATTTTATTTAATAATTTGTCAGATTCCGATCAAGAAAATTTAAAAAAATATTTACAAAGAAAACTTATTAGTAATTCTAAAGAAGGGCGAAGAGCATCTTATTGTTTAAATCTTTTAACAAACCAATACGAAGAATATTTAACATCAGGTAAAATACCTAAAAAAGTACGAAAAAGAAATTTAGGTAAAGGATCAAACATTTATGAACGAATAAATCCAGACTATACTCCTGAAGATAAAAAAATAATTGATCTTTTAATTGAAAGTTTACCAGAAATAAATAAATCAGCTATATATAATTATCAAAATGGTGATCAAAGCAATGAAATAATTCATTCTTATTTAATAAAACTCAAAAATAAATATTTAAAAATTTATAATCTTGCTTTAAGTTTAAAAGGTATAACTTTAGAAGGTTTATATAATCATTTTAAAAATGTTAAAGGAGTAGATTTAAAAACCAAAAAAGAAGTTATTGATTCCTATATAAATGAATTTCCTCATCAAGATAAAATCTTTATTAGCCTATATAAATGGCCAAAAAGTAAAAGATCCTAAAACTGCCATTCGAAATCTTATGATATTAAGAATAAAATATGAAAAATTTATAAATAATAATCGTCTTAACAATGAATCAAAAAATACTCAAAAATTAATTGACCAAAAATCTGATTTAAAAGCTTATCTAGGTAATTTTTTACTTCCTAAGTTTGAACAAGAATTAGAAACATATAGTTATGAAAAAGTAAAATTATTAAATATTTATTTAAAAGCAACCGAAATTCGTTATCGTACTACTTCTAATTCCAAAATTGAATATAGAGATTACCTTAAAAATAAAATTGAACAATTAATAGAAAATAATCCTAATATAACTTTACAAGAATTAATTGAAACCCTTGATAAAATAACTTTTGATATGAAAGAAATACCTAATTTATAGTATATCTTTCTTTTTATTTCTCATAATATTAAAGGTGGTATTATGAAAAAAACTTTTATGGATTTAGCCAAATTAGCTGAAGATAAAAAATATCCAATCGCGGAAAAAAAGGGGATTGGTTATCGTATCAAACATTATAAAGTTGATGCTTACAATGAAAAAGCTTATAAACGAATTAAAGGTGATTATTTTGTTATTGATTTTGATTATATATCTTTATTTAAACAAGAAAAAAATCTAAAAAAAGAAGTAATGAAAATCTTAAAATGTTTTTTCAAAAATGAAACACCACCCCGACCTTTAATAATTGGTTTAGGTAATTCAAGTATTCCATGTGATAGCCTAGGAGTTAATACTACGAATAAAATAATGGCAACTAATCATTTTACAGATTTTTTATCAATACCTAAAGTAGCCTTATTTAATCCTGAAGTAACCGAAAAAACTGGTATTAGTTCTTTTAGTTTAATTGAAATGGTTGTAAAAAAATTAAAACCTACAGTTATTATCATGATAGATAGTCTAGCTACCACCAAAGAAGAAAACTTAAATAATTGTTTAGAAATAAATAATACAGGTATTATACCTGGTAAATCTCTAAAAGATAACAAAAAGATTGACAGTAATACTTTTAATATTCCTTTGATATCTATGGGAGTACCTTTAGTTTTAGATAAAAATAAACATTTATATACTTCACCTAATGTAAATGAAATAATAGATATTACTAGTACAATCATGGCTAATGCTTTAAATGATCTATTTTTTTAATATCAATGTCCTAAAACGACATTTTTTTTAATCTTTTTTTTATATAATCTAAATGGTGATATTATGAAAAGATTTAAAACATATAAAAAAACTAAATTAAAGATACCTAAATTTATTATATTAATACCCTTAATAATTTTAATTTCTCATTTATTTTTAAATCTTAGTTTTAAAATAATAAATAAAAATACTTTAACTAATTTATTAATAACAAATACCTATGCTAATTTATTTAATAAACAAAATTTATTTAATAATTTAAATAATTTAATATTTAAAAATATATGGGGTTTTAATATCCAAGAATCAACAGCAGAACCAGTAATTAATACTAATAATATTTATTATGAAGATTATCTT
>CANQMC010000014.1 GCA_947624855.1 uncultured Bacilli bacterium
CGCCCAGTAATAAATCTGAGTGCTGATACAACATTTGCAGAAGGAGGTGCAGGAACGACAAGTAATCCATACGTTCCGACGTAGTAGGATAGTATGGATTGTAGTGGAAACTACAAGAGAGAGTTTGGGGAAGCAAGACTTTAAATCGGCTCGGACAGAAATATGTGATAGAAGCTAAAAGTCCGAGCCGACGCATGTACGTCAAGTATATGTGTAGTAAGTGTATAATATATGTAAAGTGTTGTTTTTGCTTATGTAAATTATGTTTGTACTTGCCTCTATAGCTTATCCAATCAAACATTTATTGTTTATTATATATTATCTTATATATTTTTCTAATTATATTAATTATTTTATTTATAATGTTTCAAATTTATATAGGGGCAAGAAGAGAGCAATAATTGGTTTATTGTTCTTTTTTTAGTTATTTATAATATAATTTAGTGGTGATATTATGGATAAAAAAGAGGCTTTTAAAGTATTTGCAAGAAATCATCCGGAGCTATTAAATAGTGTTCGAAATGGAGATGCTTCATGGCAAAAGTTATATGAAGTTTATGATATTTATGGAGAAGATGATCGAGCCTGGAGTACTTATTTTAATAAAGGAAGTAATAGTAATTTTAGTAATATAACAGATATAGTTAAAAATATAGATATGGATTCTGTTCAAAAACATATTAATACAGCCCAAAAAGCATTAGGTATTGTTCAAGAATTAACTGGAAAAGGAGCAGGTGGAGCTTCAGTTAAAGGGCCAATTACACCTAGACCTATAAATAAATTTTTTGAGGATTAAAAATGCAAGTTAATGCTTTAATGGAACTTAAAAAAGATAAAAAAATGTGGGAATTATTGAAATATAATTCTTATTGGGTTAAAGAATTAAATAGAAGTTCTTTAAATGTTAAAAAATATAAAGAAGAAATGAAAAATAAATATAAACTTCGAACTACAGATAAAATAAGTGAAGCTATTGATAATATTGATTTAATTAGTAATGTTTTAGGAGCACTTAAATAGTGCTTTTTTGGTTTTTTTTATTTCAATTTTAGTTATAATTTGTTATAATTTAGAAAAGGAGTAGTTATGGAAAATTTTATACCGGATATTTATCAAAAAAATATATATGATATTGATTATCAAAAATTAAAAAAACAAGGTATTAAATGTTTATTATTTGATTTAGATAATACTTTAGTTCCTGTTAAAGAAAGTGTACCAAGTGAAAATGTTAAAGATTTATTTATGTATTTAGAAAAGAATTTTAAAGTTATTATTTTATCTAACAGTGGAAAGAAAAGACTTATTCCTTTTAAAGAAGGGTTAAATGTTGATGTAGCAGCATCGGCTCATAAACCTAGTAAGAAAAAATATTTAAAAATTATGAATTTATATAAATTTAAAGAATATGAAATTGCTGCGATTGGTGATCAACTTTTAACTGATATTTATGGTGCTAACAGAGTGGGTGTTACTTCTATTTTAATTAATCCTATTGGAGATTATGAAAAAATTTGGACTAAAGTTAATCGTTTTATTGAAAAGTTTATATATCGTAAATTAAAAAAGAAAAATATATTAGTTAAAGGAAGTTATTATGATTAAAAAATGTATGGGGTGTGGAGTAATTATGCAAGATCAAGATAAAGAAGGTCTTGGATATACTCCTAATTTAAAAAATGAATATTGTATGCGTTGTTTTAGATTAAAAAATTATGGAGAAAAAAAATTAAATGAAGAAGTAATTGAATCTAAAATAATTAATAAAGTTAATAAAAGTAAAGGATTAGTATTTTTTTTAATAGATTATTTAAATTTAAATAAATATACATTAGATATTTTTAAAAAAATTAAAAGGACTAAAATATTAGTAATAAGTAAATGTGATACTTTAAGAAAAGATATGAAATTTAAAAAAATAAGTAATTGGTTAAATAAAGTTTATGATATTAATGAAGAAGTATTATATTTAAGTAATAAGTTTAATAATTTAAGTATTAATATATTTAATATTATGAATAAATATAATTATAAAACTTGTTTTATCATGGGAATTACTAATGCTGGTAAATCAACTTTTATAAATAATTTATTGAAAAAAAATAATATTAAAAAAGAAATAGTAGTTAGTAATAAACCTAATACAACTTTAGATTTTATTAAATTAAATATAGATAATTATATTATTTATGATACACCTGGATTTAATTATAATAGTTTAAATGATAAAATTATTAATAAGGAAATTAAACCTATTAGTTTACAAATTAAAGGAAATGTAACTATTATTATAAATGATATAATTAAAATATATTTTAAAGAAGAAAATAATATTATAATTTATGGAGTAATAAATAAAGTTTTAAAAAAATATGAAAAAGATAAGGAATGTTTAAATAAAATAAATGTTTTAGATAATGAAGATTTAGTATTACCAGGGATTGGTTTTATAAATATTAAGAAAGAGGCTTTAATTGAAATTAATCAAAATGATTTAGAAGTTAGAGCAAGTATAAGTAGGTATTAAGATGAGTAAGATAAAAGTAATGAATGAAAATTTAGCTAATAAAATAGCGGCCGGTGAAGTTGTCGAAAAATGTGCTAGTATAGTTAAAGAATTAGTAGAAAATAGTATTGATGCTAAAGCTTTAAATATAATAATTAATTTAGAAAAAGGGGGACTTTCGAAAATTCAAGTTATTGATGATGGAGAGGGAATGGACGATGAAGATGCTAAACTAGCTTTTTTTAGGCATGCAACAAGTAAAATAATGCGGGATGATGATTTATTTTTTATAAATACTATGGGATTTCGAGGTGAAGCTTTACCTTCCATTGCAAGTGTATCAGAAGTAGAACTTAAAACAAGTGATGGAAAAAGTTCTAGCTTTATTCATATTAAAGGGGGTAAAGTATTAGAAACTAAAAGTGGAGATTTAAGAAAAGGAACTAGTATTACTGTTACTAATTTATTTTATAATACTCCAGCTCGACTTAAATATTTAAAAAGTGAAAATACGGAAGCTTATAATATTGTTAATTTAATTGAAAAATTAGCTTTAGCGAGACCAGATATTAATTTTACTTTAACTAATAATGATAAAATGATTATTAAAACAAGTGGAAGTAATAATTTACTTAAAACTATTCATGAAATATATGGATTAAATGTATCAAATAAAATGTTAGAGTTTAAAGCAAATAATGATGATTTTGATATTTATGGATATATTTGTAAACCTGAAATATTAAAATCAAATAAAAATGATATTAGTACTTTTGTAAATGATCGAATAGTAAGAAATATTGAAATAAATAAAGCGATAAATGATGCTTATTATACGTATAAACCAGAGGGTAAATATCCAATAGTAGTTCTTAAAATTAATACTGATCCTACTTTAGTAGATGTTAATATTCATCCAACTAAACAAGACATTAAATTAAGTAAAATAAATGAATTATATGATTTAATTTATAAAACTATTAAAGATACTTTATATAATAATTTATTAATACCAAATGCGATAAAAGATGAAAGTGTAAATATTATTAAAGATAGTGTTATTGCCGAAATTGTAGATAAAATGGCTAAAAGTAATAATACGCAAACTGAAATGAATTTTAAAATTGAAGTTAAAGATCAAAAACAAGAACTTAAAACAAATGATGAAGTTGTTATTAATAAAGAATTAAAATCTTTGGTTTTATATCCAGTAGGATTAGCTTTAGGAACTTATATTATCGCACAAAATGATGAAGGCATATATTTGATTGATCAACATGCTGCTCAAGAAAGAATTAATTATGAAAAATATATGAAAGCTTTAAAAAATAGAGTTATAACCACGACTAATTTACTTATTCCAATTACAATTGAACTTTCTGCAAGTGAATATATAACTTTAAAAGATAATTTAGACATTTTAAAAAATATGGGTTTTGTGATTGAAGAATTTGGCGTTAATACTTTTAAAATAACGGGGCATCCTACTTGGATATTAGAAGGTTATGAAGAAGAAAGTGTACGAAAAATAATTGATTTAATTATTGGGGGAATTAATAAATTTGATCAAGTAAAATTTAATGAAAAGATGGCTATTACTTTAGCTTGTAAAATGAGTATTAAAGCTAATATGCATATTTCTTTAGAAGCTCAAGAAGAATTATTAAAAGAATTAGTAATGTGTGATAATCCTTATAATTGTCCGCATGGTAGACCTACGATAATTAAATTTAGTATTTATGATTTAGAAAGAATGTTTAAAAGGGTGATGAATTAATTAAAAATTAAAGCTTTTAAATTGCAATATTTTTTAATATAAGTTATAATTAAAGAAGGTGATTTAAATGGCACTAACTAGAAGTGAACTTAGAGAAAAAATAATGATAATTTTATATCAATATGATTTAATGAATAATAATAAAATAAAATGTAATATTGATGATATTATTAAAGATAATGTAGAAGTCGAAAATGATTTTATTAAAGATATGGTTTATGGTGTAATAACTTATAAAGATGAACTTGATAAATTAGCAGATAGTTATATGAAAGATTGGGATATTAATAGAATTGATAAGACAGGTGCTTCAATTTTAAGACTAGCTTTATATGAACTTAAATATACGGATACACCCCATGTAGTAATTATTAATGAGGCAATTGAACTTGCTAAAAAATATAGTGATGAAGCTGTAAGAAAAATTATTAATGCAGTATTAGATAAAATAATTAAAGAATAATTAAAAATTGAGGTGATATTATTGCAAGATAAATATATGAAAATAAGTGATTTAAATGCTTATATTAAAAGTTTATTTGATGAAAATCCTTATTTGAAAAAAGTTTATTTAAGGGGGGAAATATCTAATTTTAAAAATCATACACGAGGGCATTTATATTTTACTTTGAAAGATGATACATCGAGAATAAGTGCAGTAATGTTTTATTCAAGTGCTATGACTTTAAATTTTGCTCCCGAAGATGGAATGAATGTTTTAGTAGAAGGAAGAATTTCTTGTTATCCGGCTCAAGGTACTTATCAAATATATGTCGATAAAATGGAAGTAGATGGTTTAGGTAATTTATATATTGAATTTGAAAAATTAAAAGAAAAATTAGCTAAAGAAGGTTTATTTAATCCAGATAATAAAAAATTAATTCCGAAAATACCTAAAAGAGTTGGTATTATTACAGCCCCTACAGGCGCAGCGATAAGAGATATTATATCGACGATTAAAAGAAGGTTTCCCATTTGTGAAACAATATTATTTCCGGCTTTAGTTCAAGGTGAAAGTGCGGCCGCTGATATAGTAAGACAAATAAAAGAAGCTGATTTAGAAAAATATGATTTAGATGTTTTAATCGTGGGTCGAGGTGGTGGTTCCATTGAAGATTTATGGGCTTTTAATGAAGAGATAGTAGCTAGAGCAATATACGAAGCAAAAGTACCAATAATAAGTGCAGTTGGACATGAAATAGATTTTACAATTGCAGATTTTGTGGCCGATATGCGAGCTCCAACACCCACAGGAGCGGCGGAAATGGCTGTACCTACGATTAGTGAAATAATTAATATAATTAATTCAGATAAAATAAGATTAAATGAATTTATGAATAATTTAATTAAAAGAAATAGATTAAGAGTCCAAAATATTACAAGTAGTTATATTTTAAAAAATCCGTTATCATTATATGAATTAAAGGAACAAAGATTAGATAATATAATTGATATTTTAAATAATAATATTAATAAAAAATTAGAATCTTATCAAGTCATATTAAATAATTTGAAAAGTTCTTATATTTTAAAAAGTCCGTTAAGTTTATTTGATTTAAAAAAAGAAAAATTAATATTTAATGAACATAATTTATATAAGAATATTAAAAGTATTATTTTAAAAAATGATCATGATTATAAATTGCTTGTAAATACATTAAAATTAGTTAATCCTTTGGGAATATTAGAAAAAGGATATTCATTAGTAACAAAAGATAAAGAGGTAATTAAAAGTAGTACATCTTTAACTAAAGATGATATAATAAATATTAGGTTACACGAAGGAAAAGTAACAGCAAAAGTAATGGAGATTTAATGGAAAAAATTTTGGTTATAATTATAAAAATTAATAATTTAATTAATAAATATTTAGCAAAAAAAGAAAAATTAGAAGAATCACAAAGAGATATTCAAAATTCGAAAATAAATATTATTCATAAATTAAATAATTTAATGCTTAAAATTAGAAAATATTAAGAAATATTTAGAAAATTATAAAGAAGAATTAACTAAAGCTAAAAAAGATTTAAATAATCAATCGATAATTATGATTTTAATAATAGCTTTAGCAACAGTTATTTCTCTTATATTATGTAATTTTAATATTGGTATTTCATTAGTATTTATAGGTATATAATTGCCGGATGTTTTTTAGTATTTTATTATGATGGTTTAGAATTTAATGCTGGTAAAGTTTTAAATGCTTATAAAGATAATAATTTAGATGATATATTAAGGGAATTAAAAGAAGCTTATGAACTTAAAAATATTTATGAAAAAGAATTAGAAGTTAATGATAATAATTTGAATCAAATAGAAGAAGAAATAAAATTATTACAGAAAAATATAACCAATTTAGAATATATTAAATTAAATTTAAATAATAAAATAGAAGATAAAGAATTAAAAAGAATATTAGTTAAAGGAAAGGAGAATTAAAATGGAAAAATCATTTGAAGATGCTTTAAAAGAATTAGAGGTAATTGTAAAAGAACTTGAAAGTGGTAATGTTGAATTAGATGGTGCGATTGAAAAATATACAGAAGCAATGAAACTTGCTAAATATTGCAGTGAAAAATTAAATAGTGCTACAGAAAAAGTAAATAAAATATTAAATGAAAATAAAGAATTAGTTGATTTTGAAGTAGGTGAATAAAATGAGTGAAATAAAAGATATAACAAGTAGAGATACTGATTTTGCTAAATGGTATACAGATGTAGTTACAAAAGCTAAATTAGTTGATTATTCAAGTGTTAAAGGAAGTATGATTATTCTTCCTTATGGGTATGCTATTTGGGAAGAAATGCAAAAAGTACTTGATAAAATGTTTAAAGAAACAGGTCATGAAAATGTTCAAATGCCAATGTTTATACCTGAGAGTTTACTTAAAGTTGAAAAAGATCATGTGGCAGGTTTTGCTCCCGAAGTTGCTTGGGTAACTGAAGGTGGAAAAGATAAATTGGATGAAAGATTATGTGTTAGACCAACAAGTGAAGTATTATTTTGTGATTATTATAAAAAAATTATTAAATCATATCGTGATTTACCTAAATTATATAATCAATGGTGTACGATTGTAAGATGGGAAAAAACTACTAGACCTTTTTTAAGAAGTAGAGAAATACTTTGGCAAGAAGGACATACAATGCATGCGACTAAAGAAGAAGCAATGAATGAAACATTAAAAATGTTTAAAGTATATGAAACATTTCAAAGAGAATATTTAGCTATTCCCGTTATAACTGGAAAAAAGACCGAAAAAGAAAAATTTGCGGGCGCTATAGCTACTTATTCAATTGAAGCAATGATGTATGATGGAGTGGCTCTTCAAAATGGAACTAGTCATTATTTTGGAGATAATTTTGCTAAAGCTTTTGGGATAACTTATTTAAATAAAGATAATAAACAAGTTACTCCATTTCAAACAAGTTGGGGAGTATCAACTAGAATGATTGGGGCTTTAATAATGGTTCACAGTGATGATCGGGGTTTAGTAATACCTCCTAAAATAGCTCCTTTTAAAGCTATTATAATTCCTATAAATGACAGTGAAATAGTAAATAATGCAGTTTTAGAAATAGAAGATTTATTAAAAAGTGGGGGAGTTACTTATAAAATAGATAATTCAAATAAAACTCCAGGCTTTAAATTTGCCGAAGCTGAAGTTAAAGGTTATCCTGTTAGAATTGAAGTTGGTCCTCGTGATTTAGAAAAAGGTAATGTTACAATTGTTAGAAGAGATACTTTAGAAAAAATAGAATGTGCTAAAGATAATATTTTAGTTAAATTAGAGGAAATTTTAGAAAAAATGCAACAAGAAATGTATGATAAAGCTTTAAAAAGAAGAGATTCAATGATTTATGTTGCTAATAATTATGATGAATTTAGGGAAATTGCTAATAATAAACCAGGATTTATTAAAACAAATTGGTGTGGAAATTTAGAATGTGAAAATAAAATTAAAGATGATTTTAGTATGAAAAGCCGTTGTATAATTGACGATGAAGAAGTTACAGGTCCTTGTGTTTGTTGTGGAAAAGAAGCTAAATATCGTTTATATTTTGGTAAACAATATTAAAAAGATTGGATTAACAATCTTTTTTTTGTAAATAAAAAGCACTAAGTGGTTTAGTTATCGCTTTCTTCAAGCATTTTAGTTATAAATATACCATAACCAGTTTTAACATTATCGGTAATAACATGAGTTACTGCTCCGATTAATTTATTATTTTGAACTATAGGAGAACCACTCATACCTTGAACAATACCTCCTGTTTTTTTAAGTAATTTTTTATCAGTAATTTCAAAAGTTAAATTTTTAGTATCACTAGTTTCATTTATACTAGTAATATTAATATCAAATGCTTCTATTTTTTCATTTTCAAGGACTGTATAAAGGGAAGCTTTACCAATTTTAATTTCATCATTAGAGGCTACTTCTATTAATTTATTATTATCGTAATTATTTTGATAAGAACCATAAATACCATATTTACTATTTTTATTTATATCACCATATTTAGTATTATAATAAAATTTAGCATTTTTACTGCCAGGGTTTCCATCACTACTAGCATCAATACTGGTAATTGTATTTTTAAAAATTAAACCACTTTTAACTTCAACTATTTCTTTAGTATTACTTTCTAATATTTCATGACCTAAAGCTCCATATTTTTTGGTTTCAGGATCTATAAAAGTTAAAGTCCCAATTCCGGTAATACTATCTTTAACATATAAACCAGTTTTATAAATATTATTAACTTTTACAAGTTCTATAGTGGTTGTTTTTTCTTTATTTTTTCGAATAAAAGTTAAAGTTATTTTATTATCTTTAATGTTTTGTTCAATAGCATTTGTTAAATCTTCAATAGTATCAACTTTAGTAGAACCTACATATTTTATGATATCGCCTTCTTTTAAATCAGTATTGGGATATTTTCCTTCTACTTTATAAAAGCCTATAATCATTACACCTGTACTTTTAATATCAATTCCAATTGTATTACCACCTAAAATAACTTCACTTGAATAAGCAAAAACATTATAGGGAAAGATGACAGATAAACATAAAAATAATATAAATTTTTTCATAATTTTCACCCTTTAATAGTATGGTTTATTTTAATTATTTTAAGTTTACAATAATTGGTTATTGGTAATTTTTAGTAATAATATATTTTTTATAAAACTTTTATTCCACATCTCGACAAATATATCCTTATTGTGATAAAATATATTGTAGGAGTGAATACATATGAGTAGAACGACTTTTATTTTAATTGGTATTTTATATTATATTTTTACTATTGCAATTATTATAATTGTATTAAATCTTATTAATTCGCGAGAAAAGAAAAAATATAAAGAAGAAATATCATCTTTAGAGCGAGATAAAAACTTAATTGTAAATGCTTCAATATTATCAGAATTAAATAAAGTAGGAGCTTTAATTAATAATGATATTATGCAAAAAAAATATGATAATTGGAATGAAAGATTAAAAGAAATTAAAGAAGTAGAAATTCCTAAAATAACAGATGCTTTAATTGAAATAGAAGAAGCTTTTGAAGAAAAAGATTATAAAAATTTAAAAACTAAAATAGCAGCTTTAGAGCTTCAAATTGCATACGTTAAAACAAAATCAAATTTTTTACTTGATGAAGTTAAAGAAATAACTTTAAGTGAAGAAAAAAATAGAGAAACAATAACTAAATTAAAAGCAGATTATCGAGCAATACTTTCGAAATATAATTCTAATAAAGAAGAATATAGTGAAGTTGAAAAACCATTAGAGTTACAATTCGAAAATATTGATAAATTATTTAGTGCTTTTGAAGTATCAATGGAAAAAAATGAATATACAGAAGTTGGAAAAATTGTTAAAGCTATTGATGATACTATTGGTAATTTAAAGGTTGTTATTGAAGAAGCACCTTCAATTATCTTAATGGGAAGAAAATTAATTCCAACTAAAGTTGAAGATATTCTTAAAATAACTAATAAAATGAAAAAAGAAGGTTATAATTTAGATTATTTAAATATTGAATATAATATTAAAGAAACAGATAAAAAAATTAATGATATTTTTGGACGTTTAAATGTTTTAAATTTAGAAGATAGTATTTTTGAACTTAAAACAATATTAGATTATTTTGATTCTTTATATCATAATTTTGATAAAGAAAAATTATCTAAAAGAATATTTGAAGATTATCAAAGAAGTATTTTAATAAAAGCTACTAAATTAGAAAAGATAAGTGGAGAATTAAATAAAAAGATTGATGATTTACAATATAGTTATGATTTAAGTGATCAAGATTTACAAATTTTAACAGATATTTCTTCAGAAATTGCTAATATTAAAAGTGAATATAATCGCATTATTGAAATGCATAGAACTAAAACTTTTGCTTTTTCAAGATTATCTAAAGAAATGGAAGTTTTAAATAGTAAATTACTTAAAACAGAAGAGAAATTAGATCAAACATTGCGAAGTTTAAGTAGTTTAAAAGAAGATGAAAAAAGAGCTAGAGAACAATTAGATGAAATTAAAAAGATATTAAATCAAGCTAAAAATAATATGAAAAGTTATAAATTACCAATTACTCCTAAGAATTTTTATATTGAATTATCAGAGGCTTCTGAGGCTATTGGGGATATGATTAAAGAACTTGATAAAAGACCTATTTCAATTAAAATATTAAATACAAGAGTAGATACAGCTAGAGATTTAACTTTAAAAGTTTATAATACAACTAAAGAAACAATTAAAACTGCTAAAATGGCTGAAACTGCAATAGTTTATGGTAATCGTTATAGAGCGGTTTATAAAGATGTGGAACTTGGTTTAATTAAAGCAGAAAATGCTTTTTATAAAGGTAATTTTAAAAATAGTTTAGAAAATGCTATAAATGCTATAAATGTTGTTGAACCAGGAATACATAAAAGATTAATCGAGGAGTATAAATAATGACTTTAGAAAGTTATTTTTTGAAAGAAGATAAAGAAATAGTCTATAAATTTTATCAAAAATTAAATCTTAAATCTAAACCTTATAATAATATTACGAGACAAGAAATGTATAATTATGTAATTAAAGTATATAAAGAAAATCCAGAAATTATAATTGAAATGGTAACTATTGAAGAATTAAACATTTTAAAATCTTTAATTGGTTCTAATTTAGAAAAGAAAAATCATGGGTATTTAGATTATATACTTTTTAAAAGTTTATTAAATAATTATTTGATATTAGATAATGGTAAAGAATATTATATTCCTGATGATATTTTAAATTATATTAAGATGGCTATTAATTTATCAGAAGAAGAAAGAGATACTTTTGGGGATATTACTGCAAGTGTTGCTATAGGTATAGTGAGAGCTTTTAATGTTTTAACTTTTGATGAGTATTATAAAATGTTTTGTCGTCTTTGTTTTAAAAAAGAGCAAAAAGAATTAAAAATATATTTAAAAAATAATTACCGAGTAAGACAAACTTTAAAAATTGTAAAATATAAAAATGAAGAATATGTTGTTTCAACAGAATATCTTTGTTATAAAGATGTTTTAAAATTAAAACTTAAAATAGATAATAAAGTTTATTCTTTAGAAGAATTAATAAGTATTGGTAAATATCGTTTTAATTTGTTTAATGAACATTTATTTAATTTTTTAAGTTATTTAGAATATCATTTAGAACCATATGCTATAAATTATTTTATAGAAGATTTAATTATTTATTCGGGTTTTGATGTTAATGATGATGAAGCTTTAAAAATGATTTGTGGTAATGTTCAAGAATTAATTGATGAAACGGAAGGAGTATTGGTTTATTTTCCTTGTTGGATTTATAATGGCAATACTTTAGATGATTTATATAAATTAAGTTTAAATAATAAAAATAATTAAATTTTATATACAAGATAACATACAAAGATTTAAATAAAATGCCAGTTTTAAGAAGAAATAATCGAATTCATTCTATTCATTCATCTAGTTCTTATGTTAAAAAATTATTGGATGTTATGGAAGGAGAGCCAGCATTATCTTCTAAAGAATTAATGGAAAAATTGAATTTAAAATCGAGAATATATTTAGAAATAATTATTTAAATCCAGCGATTCAAAATGGTCTTATAAAGATGACTAATCCTGATAAACCAACAAGTAAAAATCAAACATATTATAAAAGTTAGTTAAACTAGCTTTTTTCTTTTTCATGGATTTTTTTCTTAAACATATAATTTATTTAGGTGATAGTATGTTCTTTAGTGAAATTCATGAAAGAATTAGATTTGTATTTTTAGTTTGTATTATTATACTTATTGCTATAATTATTAAAGTATTTTATATTCAAGTTTTTTCTTATGAAAAATTAAATAATTTAGCAGAAAGTTTATGGAGTAGAGAATTACCAATTAAAGCAGATCGTGGAGAAATAGTTGATCGAAATGGAAAAGTTTTAGCAACTAATATAACTACAGTTTCTTTAGTAGTAGTTCCTAATCAAATTGAAGATCATGAAAAAGTTGCTAGAGATTTAGCTAATATTTTAAAAACTGATTATCAAGATA
The DNA here is from genome assembly GCA_947624855.1 of uncultured Bacilli bacterium. Taxonomy (GTDB): domain Bacteria; phylum Bacillota_I; class Bacilli_A; order RF39; family UBA660; genus Caccenecus. Next base: position 12,866 of record CANQMC010000014.1, read on the forward strand.
TGTTAGAGCATGTTACTAAAAGAACATCAATTGAAAGAGTACATCCAGAAGGTAGAGGTTTAAGTTATGAGGTAGCAGAACAAATAAATAATTTAGGTTATGATGGGGTATACTTATTAAAAGAAAGTAAAAGGTATTATCCATATGATACAGTGTTATCTCATGTTTTAGGTTATGTAGGAATAGATAATCAAGGTTTATCGGGATTAGAATTATATTATGATGATTATTTAATGGGTGCCGATGGTGCGATTAAATATTTTTCGGATGGAAAAGGTAATAAATTAGAACTTACAGAAGTTTATGAAGCTCCTACTAAGGGAATTACTTTAAAACTTGCTATAGATATTGATTTACAATTAGCTATTGAAAATGAACTTGATAATGCTTTTGCTAAATATAATCCAGAACAAGGTTTAATTGTAAGTATGAATCCTAAAACTGGAGAAATATTAGCAATGGCTAGTAGACCTAATTTTAATAGTAATGAATATCAAAATTATAAAACTGAAGTTATTAATCGAAATTTACCAATTTGGATGACTTATGAACCAGGAAGTACCTTTAAAATTATAACTTTATCGGCCGCTTTGGAAGAAAAAACAATTAATTTATTTAAAGATACTTTTAATGATGGAGGCGCTATTAATGTCGATGGGGCAACTATCCATTGTTGGAAAGCTGGAGGTCATGGTCATGAAACGATGCTTCAAGTGGTGGAGAATAGTTGTAATCCAGGTTTTGTTAAAATTGGTCAAACTTTAGGGGTTAATAAACTTATGAGTTATATAAATAGTTATGGTTTTGGTGAAAAAACAGGAATTGATTTAAATGGAGAATCTAAAGGTATTTTATTTAAACCTATAAATATGGGACCAGTGGAACTAGCTACAACTAGTTTTGGTCAAGGAATAAGTGTAACTCCAATTCAACAAATTAGAGCGGTTTCCGCCGCCATAAATGGAGGGAATTTATATCGTCCTTATTTAGTTACTAGTTTTTTAGAAAGTGAAACAGGTAGTGTTATTAAAAATATTAATCCTTATAAAGAAAGACAAGTAATAAGTGAAGAAGCAAGTGCTCTTGTTAGATATGCTTTAGAAAGTGTTGTTGCAAATGGTTCAGGAAAAAATGCTTATATTGAAAATTACCGAGTAGGAGGCAAAACAGGAACAGCTCAAAAAGTAGCAAATGGAAAATATTTAGATGGTAATTATATTTTATCTTTTATTGGCTTTTTACCGGCAAATGATCCTGAAATTATTACTTATGTAGCCATAGATAATCCTAAAGGAGTTACACAGTATGGAGGAGTTGTATCGGCTCCAATTGCTAAAAGTGTTTTAACGAGCGCTATAGATATATTAGATATTAAACCAAGTAAGGAAGGAATGCCTAGAGAATATACATGGCTGGATACAAAATATATGGTTATTCCAAATGTAATTGGAATGAATAAAGAAGAAGCAAGTGAGGCTTTAAAAGATTTTAAAATAGAATATTCGGGAAGTGGAAATAAAGTAATTTATCAAAGCCCAGAAAGTGGTTATTATGCTCCTGCAGGTGGTAGTATTATGTTAATGTTAGGTTAAGAATGTAAATAAATGTCAAGATAAAATAAAATTAAAGCTTTTTTTAAAGATATGTAGTATAATTGGATAAGAAAGAGGTGGGTTATGTTAATCCTAGCCAAAGCAACAATGGCCATATTATTAGGCTTTGTATTAGCAATTATTATAGGTGTAATTACAATACCCTTATTAAAAAGATTAAATATAGGACAAAATGTTAGTCATTATGTTGGTGAAAGACATTTAAAAAAACAAGGGACACCTACAATGGGTGGATTAATTTTTATTATTCCTACTATTATTGCTCTTGTCTTGTTATATGTTAATAAAAGTATTGAAATAAGTTATAATTTATTGATAGTATTATTTGTTTTTATTTCTTATGCAATACTAGGTTTTATAGATGATTATTTAAAACTTAAATATCATAATAATAAAGGACTTTCAGTTACAAGTAAATTAATTATTCAAATGTTAATTGCTTTAGTTTTCTTTTATTTATTTATGATTAGTGGGGGTAAAACTAATTTAGTCATTACAAGTTTAGGTATTAATATTCCTTTAGGTTGGACTTTTGGATTATTAATTTTATTTTTACTAGTAGGTACTAGTAATGCCGTTAATATTACCGATGGTTTAGATGGTTTAGCATCAGGATTGTCGGCAATAGCTTTTTTAGCTTTTGGAATTATCGCATGGAATACAGGATGGCTAGTTGGATATCAAGAACTTGCAATTTTTTGCTTTATTTTAGCCGGTAGTTTGCTAGGTTTCTTGGTCTTTAATGCTCATCCCGCTAAAGTTTTTATGGGTGATTTAGGTTCATTATCCCTGGGGGCAGCTTTAGCAACAATAGCTATTTTAACTCGTCATGAACTTTCTTTAGCTTTAATTGGAGGTATTTTTGTAATAGAAGCTTTAAGTAGTTTAATTCAAATATTTGCTATAAGAAAATTACATAGAAAAGTATTTAAAAGAGCTCCTTTACATCATCATTTTGAAGTAATGGGATTAAATGAACAAGATATTGTTAGATATTTTTGGGTTGTAGGTTTAATACTTGCAATGGCTGCGATAACATATGGTGTTTGGTTATAATATTAATATATAATTAAATATATATAAATTAAAAGAAGATAAAACTATTAAGGTTCTTAAACATTAAGGGGTGATGAAATAAAATTCATCACTTCTTTTTTAGACAAAAAAATAGACATAAACAACATGTCCTGATAAAATTATATTTGAAAAACAGTAAAGGAAGTTGTTTATGTCTATATCTAATTCTATCTTAAAATCTTTAAATATGGAAGATAAAAATGTTATTTTTAATGAAAATTTTGTAGAAAATCGTAAAATCAAAGGTAAAAAGGTACTTGTCTATAAAGGCTATTTAAAAAATAATTATGAATATTGTCCTGTTTGTGGTTGTATTAATGATAATTCTATTCTTAAAAATGGCACCAGAAAATCTTTAATTAAAATACCTAAAGTTTCGGAATTAATAAGTTATTTAGAATTAACTAAACAAAGATATAAATGCAAAATGTGTAATAAAAGATTTACTGCTCAAAC